>JACPZS010000201.1 GCA_016195385.1 Verrucomicrobiota bacterium | reverse complement strand
TGGACGGCACCGCCATTACCCGTGCTTTGGTGCCATACAACTTGCCTGCGGATTGGAATATCGTCGGAACTGGTGATTTTAACTCCGATGGGCAGACTGACCTCGTTTTGCAACATGATGATGGTTCCGTCGCGTTTTGGTTGCTAGAAGGAACTACCATCAACCTGGGCGTGGTGAGCTACACGCCGCCCAAAGGCTGGCGGGTCGTCGGACCCAAATAAGTGTCTAGAAGCGGTTTCACAAGTGCCTGAGCGTGACGATGAGGCAGGCGACATGGAAGAAGGCGTTATACATCAGCAGGCGGCGCTCGTAGCGCACGACCAGGCGGCGGAAGTTTCCCAGCCAGGCGAAGGTGCGCTCGATTTTCCAGCGACGCCGATAACGGCGCAACGCTCGTCCATCCTGCGTGGGTGCCTTGCGCCGGTTCTGGCGATGCGGACAGACCAGTTGGATGCCGCGTTGCTTGAGTCGGCGGCGCAGCGGGTCGCTGTCGTAGGCGCGGTCGGCGATGAGGCGTTCGGGCTTGCTCTGGGGCCGGCCCCGGCCCGCCCGTGGCACCTGAACCTGGGCCAGCGTCCGCTCGACCAGCGTCACCTCTGCCGGCGAGGCGCTGTCCAAGTAGTTTCCCAGAGGAACACCCTGGCCGTCGACCACCACCATCCACTTGGTGCCCTTGCCGCGCTTGGTTTTGCCGACGCCGTCGCCCCCTTTTTGGCGGGAGCGAAGCTCCCGTCGATGAAGCTCTCGCTCCAGTCGAGCTGGCCGCGCCGGTCCAACTCGGCCAGAAACTGCCGCCACACTTTGAGCCAGATGCCTTCCTCATCCCATTGGTGCAGACGCCGCCAGCAGGTGGCCGGGCTAACGCCAAAGTCAGAGGGCAGGTCACGCCAGCGGGCGCCGGTGCGCAACACCCAGAGAATGCCTTCGAGTACGGCGCGCTTGTCTTTCCAAGGACGGCCAGCACTGGAGTACTGCGGCAGCAGCGGCTCCAGCTTGGCCCATTGTTTGTCGGATAGGATGGGCTTTGCCATGCCCAGCTTCTCGCGGAATCGTTGTAAAAGTACAAGTACAAAATACTTACGCAAACAGGCTTATGAAACCGGCTCTAGCCATTACTCGCCTTCAACGAATTCTTCCGTTATGAACCCAGCGACTCATCGGAAAGTCCTCATCACTATCGTCTGCATCGAGCTGCTTGGCTTGCTCTGTGGTTGCGGAAGATCAAGCAACCAAGCCGCCGCACGAACTTTTGCGAATGATGCCCCTGTGAGCGTGAAGTTCCAGTGGGGAGATCGGTTCGCTCTTGTCCCTGAGAAAGCGGTTGCAAAAAACAAAGCCACCGGCGAGACAATCCTGGAGGCGAAGTTAAAAGAGTTGGACGGATCTCACAAACCAGGATTAAAGGCGATTATTGAAGTGGTCGCCTTGAAGGCGGAAACAAATCTTTTCAAAGCAGAACTCACGTACTTGGTGGGGCCGAATCGGGACGGAAGACTCCTGCAGGCCGTAATCGATGGTAAATGGATTTCTGAATACAGTTATGTTGAATCATTGTTTCCCGTAATCACAACCAAAGATCGCTCAAGCGGCTTGATTCTAAGCAAAACATCCGACGCAAAAGTAGATTCAAAAAAAAGCGGGGAAAAGAAAATAAATTCGGAGACCATTAGGAGAGCGCGCCGCATGGACCGGCTGGGGATGATCGGGGGCAGTATTCTCGGAGAAATACTCGAGCAGCATTGGCCTGCAACCGACGAGAATGCCACCTTCACGTCCATCGAGACTTGCTACGATGATAAAGGAAACGTTGTTTACAGTGGCAGGACGTGGCGCAATGCAGGAACGGGTTTATTGGTGGATGAAATCGTGGAAAAAGGTGCGCTGCCAAATGATTATCACCATTTCGAATTTCTGTTTCTTGAATGGCCTTTTCGCTGACGCCAAAGAAGGCGGACGATCGAAATGACGAGTGTCGAACTGACTACACTTCGGAATTCGCGGCTTCGGCGCTTGCCTAAATGCATTCACCCAATACGATGCCAGCCATTCTCGCATCGCTGAATGGAAACGCTCAGAAAAAGCCCAGCGGCAGTAGTTGTCGGCCGCAAGGACACCTTGGCGACGAGGCCCCAATCCGTATTTTGCATTTAAGAAATTCCGCTCCAAGAACCGCCGGCGTTGACTCACTTTACTTCGCTCCGCCGGCGAGGTTGACGCAAACCAGTTTGTCCTTGCTCCGCGCGAACAAGCGTCCATTCGCCAGCGCTGGATAAGCACGCACGCCCGAGGACAGGATTTGCGCGCGATTGACTTCCTTGAAGGCCTCCGGCGCAGCGGCGACTTCGATCAACTCGCCGCGCTCGGTCAACACCAGCAGAAGATCACCAGCGAGTGTCACCGTGCCCGCGGCCAAATCTTCCTGGCTCCAACGCACTTTGCCGGTCTTCAACTCGACGCAGCGCAACCGTTCGCCTTGTTCCTGCCGTCCGTCGAAGCCGTACAAAAATCCATTGCGATGCACACTCGTCACGTAGTGATTGGAGAGAATGTCGTCGCCGGACCAAAGTTTTTCGACGGAGGCGCCTTTGACGCGAAGCAGCGCCGCGCCCGCGTTGTAGCTGGCCGAGAGAAAAATCAAATCGTCGATGACCAGCGGCGTCGCAGCGTTCACGGAAGCGCTCATGCGGGCGCGCCATGGAAATTGGAACACCGTTTTGCCGCTCGCAGGTTCACACGCAACCAAACCGCTGCGCGTGAAAAACAGTGCGAGCCGTTGTCCATTGAGCGTCGCCGCCGTTGGTGACGCGTAGCCAGCTTCATCGTCCGTCGCCTTCCAGAGCAACTTGCCTGTGGCGCGGTCGAACGCGGCCACGCCAGCGCCATTTTCGCCGCCGAGGTTGAGAAGTACGGCGTTGCCTTCCACGAGCGGCGAGCAAGCGATGCCGAAAAATCCTTTGGCGGTCTTGAACTGCTTCTTCGCATCGACGCTCCAGACTTTTTTCCCGGTTGCGAAGTCGAGGCAATGCAGTGCGCCTTCTGCGCCGAAAGTGAACACCTTGCCATCGGCGATGGCGGGCGTGCCGCGCGGGCCTTCGTCGAAGCCGAAAGTGTCTTCGTAAGCTGTCGGATAATCGAAACGCCAGAGCGAACCGCCCTTCTCTGCGTCGAAGCACTCGACGCGCTCTTGAGCACCGACGCGATGGAAGAGAATTACTTTGCCATCCGCGACGATCGGCCCGCTGAAGCCTTGGCCGACATCTTTCTTCCACAGGACCGGCGGGCCGTTCTTGGGCCATTGCTTCGCGAGATTGCCCCCGGAATAAGCTCCGTCGCGTGTGGGGCCGAGGAATTGCGGCCAATCACTCGCGCTCGCGCTTGACGCGTAAACACCGGCCATGAAAAACACGCGGCGCGCGATCCGTTGGATGGAGACTATGGAAATCTTGAAACGCATGAGTCGAGCAGTATCACATCGCCGCGCGCCAGGAAAACAGGAATTGGGTGACGGTAGGTGAATTTGGCGTCTCAGCGAGTCGCGAGATAGATGGCAAAACTCGCCGCCAGTGCCGCGATTACGGCGAGCGTAATCTTGATCCAACTCCTCGGATACTTGCCTGCAATAGCGCCGGTGTAACCGTTGATCACAACCTGGAAATTGCGCGCGCCGTAGTCGTACGTCAGCATCCAGATGGGCACGAGGATGTGTTTGAACGTCTGCCCGGAATAATCCGTGGAGACTTGCAAATTGCGATGCGTGTCGCCCGGCACTTGCGTTCCGCATAATTGAAATATCTCTCCTTCCATTTGGGCGCGGGCGCGCTGCGCAGCCGCCACCAGATCAATCTGGTAACGCTCGACGACCCAGCCGGAGAGGAACCCGGGATTGTACGCCACCAGTTCCTTTGTCGGAAACGGCTCGACACGGCGCAACATTTCCTCCTGCACGCCGCGCGAGGCGGGCACCAGTTCATCATCGAAGAAATGATCCAGCGCGCCGGCGCTCGGCTCCCAGCGGATTCTTTGAACCTGCCGCGTCTGCGTGTTGCCGTTGGCGTCGCGGTAAGTTTCGGTTTCGTAATAATAATAGCCGGACTCGGCCGTCCAGTCGGCGTGAACTTGCGCGTCGAACGTCCAGTACGGAATGTAAATGCCATGCACGGTGTCGGTCATGGCGCGGTCTTTGAGCTTGTTCGGCGCGAACCAGCGGCTGCCGTACCACTGGCGAATCATATCGCGCACATTGGTCTCGGCGAGTTTGATGGGCAGCAGACTCTCCGGCGAAAAGGCTTCTTTGATTTCTTCGTACGGCACGAGCGAAGAGGAGCCGCAGAAATCGCAGCGCTGGCCGACGCGCGTCGCATCGAAGACCGAAATCGCCTGGCAACTTTGGCACCGGACGGAGGTTTTTTTCGCCTGCCAGCCGCGTTTGTCGTCAGGAATGCTGCGCAACGCAGTAACGAGATCGTGTTCCTGGATGACTTCCTCGCCGGCGGGTGTCAGTTCGAGCTTCGCCGGAGAAACCGTGTTGCAGTACGGGCAAATGAGCGCCTTCCTGGCCGGGTTCCATTGCGCTTCCGCGCCGCAGGCGGGACAGGAAAATTTTTGGCGGGCCGTGGCTTCGGACATGGTTCAGTCAACCTCGCTGGCGTGGTTTGCGACCGGTTGCAGACTTCGACGCGCTCATCAACGGTGCAACCAGCGGTCAGAGAATTTCCGCGCACTAGCCAGCTTTACGGGACAACAGGGTGTACGCCAGAATCGCGACGATAATGATGCCCAGCCCGATGGCAACCGACAGAAACACGATATTCGCTTTGTTGCTCTTTTTCTGGAAGCCGGAGTCTTTTTCCAAACTCACGGGCTTGGTGCCGGTTTCGAGTTCGTTTAATTTGACGCCCTGCGGGATGACCGCCGTTTGATCCAGTTTCTTTTTTTCGGTGGGTCCGGCGGCTGTGGTCGCGGTGGTGGATTCAAGGCGCATTTCAATCTGCCCCAAGCGCAGAATCTGGCCGGGCTTGAGCACCGCTTCGGCGGTTTTTTCGCCGTTGATGAAAGTGCCGTTGGTCGAGTTGAGATCCTTGACCACGACGTCGCTTCCCCGGAGCAGGATCTCGCAATGATGGCTGGAGACGGAAGGTTCGGTGATCTGAAAGGCGTTGTCATCAACACGGCCGACTGTGGTTCGGTCCACTTTGAGTTCGTAGGAACGCCCGGTGAGACCTTCGCTCAGTAAAACAAGTTTGGCCATGTTCGTGCTTTTGGTGGCGGCATTATGTTGACGGGTGACTTCAAGTCAAACCGTTTTCCGTTCGACACCGCTCGCCAGTTGAAGTCACGCAGCTTCAAATCTTGAGTTGCTTCTGGCGGTAAGCTTCGTCAGGTCGGCCGGCAATGCGTGCAACATGCGCGGGCGGCATGAAGTTTGGCCCGCCTAGCGCGGTGGCGCCGACGAAAATCGCCGCCGCCTTCGCCGCCATCAACAGACACGCCAGCACGGCGTTGGACGACACGCCGAGGGCGATGAGGCCGTGATTTTGGAGAACGATCAGCCGCGGATTGAAACCTTGTTTCTGGATGAACGCACCGGTGCGATCGCGAATCTCTCGCGCCAGTGGCAATCCTGGATCGACGTAGGGCACGAAGACCGACGTCGGGCCGCAGCACACCACCTCGTCGGGACAGAGCCGCCGCTCCGCGAAATCGCGCGCGCGCGGCGAGCAAAGAATCTGGTTGGCCGCGACTGGATGGCAGTGCCCGACGAAGTTGACGCCGTCCAACGACAGCAGCCAGGCATGAAACATCGCTTCGGTGCTGGGCTTTTTCCCGTTGTCATCGCTTCGGGCATCGAGCAACGATTCTTCGATCTGAGCATCGCTCAGAGTTTTCTTTTCCAACAGGGCGAGGATTTTTGCAGTGTCGCAAACCGCGATATCCGCTTCGGTCAAAGTGGACAAACAGGAGCCGCTGGCTTTGACGGCGAACTGCCTGGGCGAGATTTTGACGGACGTGTTGCCTTCCGCGAAAATGGCTAGCTGGCGATCTTCCCGGCCGATTTCATGCGACAGTTCGAGGAGTGTGGCGATTTTTTCTTTCATCCGATTAACGACGCGAAAACTTATCGCCGATTTTTCTCACGCCCGGTCATTTGCGCGCAAAGCAATTCAATCAAAAACAGCGCCCCGTCGGTTCTGGCCCGGCCGACCGCCTGCGCCAGTCATTGTTCGGAAGATTTTCCTTGGCGTTTGGCAGACGGTGTTTCTTGATTCCAAGTCGTGAAGTGCGAGCGAGTCAACGTGCTAGGCGTCGGTTTGAGCGTGATCAATCTGCGATCGGCGACGCGGATGATCGCCAACGCGATCACGCAAAAGGCGAAGGGCTATATCTGTGTCACCGGCGTGCATGGCGTGATGGAAGCGCAGGCCGACGCTGGCTTCCGTTCCATTCTCAACCGCGCATTTCTCTGCACGCCGGACGGCATGCCGATGGTCTGGATGGGCCGGCTCAACGGGTTTTCCGAAATGGATCGAGTTTATGGTCCCGACTTGATGCTTGAGGTTTTTGCGGAGTCGCTGTGTGCGGGGCATCGACATTTTTTCTACGGCGGCGCGAATGGCGCAGCGGCGCAATTGAAGGATTGCATGACCCGCCAGTTTCCCGGCCTCCAAGTCGTGGGAGTTTACGAACCACCGTTCCGCCCGCTCAACGCAACGGAAGAAACTGAGTTGGAGGCACAGATTCGCGCAGTGCGGCCCGACATTCTGTGGGTCGGCCTGAGCACGCCGAAGCAGGAGAAATTCATGGCGGAGCATCTGGCCAAGCTGGAGGTCACAATCATGATTGGCGTGGGCGCGGCGTTTGATTTCCACAGCGGCCGCGTGAAGCAGGCACCGCGCTGGATGCAACGATCCGGACTGGAATGGTTTTTCCGGCTGTGTCAGGAGCCGCGCCGGCTCTGGCGGCGTTACTTGCGGAACAATCCGCGCTTCGCGTTCAAGGCTGCGTGTCAGCTTCTCGGGATCAAAAAATTTGTGCTGGAATGAGCGCAACACTCGCTTGCCCGCTATGAAAACAGTTTTTGCTTTGATTGCGTCATGCTGGTCATTACTCGGTGCGGATAACACCGATATTCGAGTCACCACCACGACCAAAACAAATACTCACTTCGGCACCGTGACGACGATTGATGTGTACACACGTGGCGGACAGACGAATCTCGTCCGCCGCACAAACAAAAAAGCCGGTTTAACGCGGATTCGGGTTCACCGATTTTATCATGAAGGTTTCCTGATCGGAGACTTCTTTTCCATGAAGGACTCTTCTGGATTTACTACTCAAGCAAATTCTCCCTGCTCGATCGGGTTTGAATTTGGACCGACGCACGAAACAAAATCTGTTTTTATCACAGCCAAGGACGGCTTGACTCTCGATGCATTCACCTGCACCAACGGAATGTTCTATCCTGTCAAAAACTTGCCAGACGAAGCCATCACGGTGCAATCCAAAACGAATGAATTGCTCTTGCCGGAGGACGCTAAGAAGCCACCGCCTCAAAAGTCTGGTGAAAAGAAGGAGCGGATGATCGAAGAGCAAAAAGAGAAGTAATCTGAAATCCAGACATCGATAAACGAGGCATCCGGTCGGGACCACGGCCACTCTACCGACTTCGGAACTTCGTTTTTGGCAACTGTCAGTTGGCATTGATTCATTCACCTGTGCCTTGATGGCACTATTAAAAGCTTTTTTGAAATGGCTGCCAGCTTTGAAACCAAGAACATCGGACCGGCACAACCGTTCGTCGGCTGCTCGCGCGATGCCTCGTGCCGCAAGACGCTTTCGGTTTTTAAAAACAAATTGAGCAAGCTCTCGCCGTTGACCGGCCAGCGCGTGCTCGACGTGGGCTGCGGGGAGGGAAGCTTCACACTGGCGGTGACGGCTGGGTTTGCCGAAGTCCACGCCATCGACGTTCAGGAACCGGGGTTGGCGAAGTTTCGCGAACGCGTCAGCGGGGATGCGCGTTTCCATATTCAGTCGATGTCCGCTTCCGCGATGACATTCCCGGATCGATTTTTTGACACGATTATCTCCATCGAAACTCTTGAGCACATTCCCGATCTTGCGGGCGCGGTGGCGGAATTTGCGCGCGTGACGCGGCCCGGTGGCGAATGCCTGATCACCGTGCCCAACCGTTGGTTTCCATTTGAGAATCACGGAATGAAAATCGGCGGCCGTGAATTTGCCCGGCGCATTCCGCTTTTGCCCTACGTCCCGCCGTTGCACGATCGCCTGAGTCTGGCACGCGTTTTTACCGTGCGAACGCTCGACCGGTTGTTTTTGGCCAACGGCTTTTCCCGCGTCGCGTTGGATTATCTTTGGCCGACGTTTGAGCACGGCGGCAATTCCCTGCAGCCGCTGTTGAAACCGCTGTTCGGTTTGATGCGGCAAATGGAAAAAACACCTGTGCGCTGGCTGGGAACCTCCATCGTGGTGCGTTACCTCAAGAGAATTTGATTGAGGTGCGCGTGAACGAAGGCTGTAATCCCCGCACGAATCGTCCATGAGTGATACAGCAACAAAAAATAACCCGACCGTGTTGGAGGAGTTCCTGCGGGAGTTCCGCCTAGTTTGGACGCAGATTCCCAACAAGGCGCTCTTTCTGGGCTTGCTGGGCCTGTGGTGCGCGCTCTTTCACTTCCTGGGCAACCCGACGCTCGGCTACGTCAAAAGCAAATCCATGTTTTCATGGATGTATTTTTCGTTCAGCACCAATGAAGACGACGAACATGGCCTGATCATCCCCTTGATCGTGCTGGCTCTGTGCTGGTGGAAACGGGAACAACTCCGGCCTCTGACGGCGCGCGTTTGGTGGCCGGCGATGACGATGGTTCTGCTTGGATTGACGATTCATGTGCTGGGCTTTTTGATCCAGCAAACCCGGGTTTCGATCGTGGGGTTCTTCGTTGGACTGTACGGCTTGATCGGGTTGACGTGGGGCTGGCCGGTGATGAAAGCGATTTTTTTTCCCTACTTTCTTTTTGGGTTTTGCGTCCCGCTTGGAACCGTGGCCGACACGCTGACGTTTCCTCTGCGTTTGTTCGCCACGAGCGCCACCGACGTGGTCGCGCGCGGCCTTCTGGGTATCGAAGTGGTGAAGGAGGGAACCACTTTGATGGACGCTGATCATCGGTTTCAATACGAAATCGTCGCGGCTTGCAGCGGGTTGCGGAGTTTGACCGCGACGCTGGCGCTGACGACGATCTATGGCTTTGTAATGTTCCAAGCCCCTTGGAAAAAAGTCGTGCTGATGCTGTCAGGATTTCCGCTGGCGTTGGTTTACAACCTATGCCGCTTGTTGAGCATCATCATCGCCGCCGACGCTTTTGGCCAGAATGCCGGCAACTATGTCCATGAAAAACTCGGCTTGCTGCCCTATGTCCCAGTCATTGCCTGCCTGCTGGCATTAAGTTTCTTATTGCGCGAGCAGCGCGCGCCCGCAGCCACCAACCTCGCTGCGACCCCTGCATGAACAAATCAACGTGGCCAGTGTTAGTCGTGGCGTTCGCGCTGATCGGCGGTTGCGCGGGGTTCTTGCAACGGATCGCAAAAATGCAGTCGCTGGGAAAACCGGGCGTCAAACTCGTCGCAGTGCCCTCGCTGGACGAAGACGGCAAAGTAGTGCAAACCAACAGCGTCTTCGTCCCGGAAAATGTTTTGGATTATCAGTCGCAAACTTTTCCGGTTTCCACTGAGGAGTTACACTACCTGCCACGGGACACGGTTTACGGCAAGCGCAGGTACTACGAAACCAACCGCGCGGCGATGCAATTGAACATCGTGCTGATGGGCGCCGATCGCACGAGCATCCACAAACCGCAGTATTGCCTGGTTGGCCAGGGCTGGCACATCGACCGCACGGAGATGGATCGCATTCCGATGGCACGACCGCACGCTTACGACCTGCCAGTGATGAAATTGACGACTTCTAAAAAGCTTTCGATTCCCGACCAGCCCGGCCGCTTGGTCGATGCCCGGGCGCTCTATGTATATTGGTTCGTGGCGGACGGCGAGATCACCGCCACGCACGGCGAGCGAATGTGGTGGATGGCGCGGGACATGGTGCGCAGCGGTGTGCTCCAGCGTTGGGCGTATGCGAGCGTGCTCGCCATCTGCGAGCCAGGCCAGGAGGACGCGACCTATGAGCAAATGAAACGGTTCATCATCGCGGCGGTGCCCGAGTTCCAATTGGCCGCCGGCCCAAAGAAGTCTTCCCTGCAATCCACCTCGACTGCGGCCAATTAAGCTCGTTGTCAAACCGAGGAATTCCCCGCCATGAGCGTTGGTGTTTCACCACTCACTCGTAAACACAGCCGTTCCCAGCGAGATTCAGTTAACCCGGTTGAAAGTTCAACCGATGACAACTAAGATCGCGGTGCGTGATTTTCACACACAACGCGCGAAAATTTAACGCGGCGAGTGCTTTGTGTCTTGGATTTTGGACGATCATGTATCATTTCTGGACAGTTCGCGTTCAAGAAGTTGCAAAAATGCGGCGGCAGACCAATCGGCATGAGCACTGCTACTTTGCCGCTCCAGATGATCGCAAGTAGTGACGCAGGCTGTTGATAATTTTATGTCGCACAAAAAATTGTGGTTCTCCTTCCTGGCCGTCGCCACCGGCATTTTTTCACAACCTCATTTGCGTGCGGACGACACGCCCCCGCCTGCGATCACTGGCAACTCGGTGAACAGCGGGCAGAAGCAGATTCTGTGGGAGCCGTACCCGGCAGCGCTGCAGTACAAGATCCTCCGTTCGCCGACTGCGCTCGGCCCATTTTCCGAGGACACGAGTGGCAGTGTTGCCGGGAATACATGGAAGGCTCCGCTGACTTCTGCCTCCGGTTTCTACCGGCTGCAGGTCGATTCGATGAAGCCGGACGATTTGCTCGTGGCACAGGTGTTGAACCGTCTTGCCTATGGGCCAACGCCCGACGAACTGGAACGGGTCAAGTCCATGGGCGCGGCCGCCTTCATTCGGGAACAACTCGCGCCCGAATTGATTCAGGAAGACCTTGAAATCGATAAACCTTCGTCCGACACCGGCTGGCAGTACGTCACGGCATCGGGATATGGTTCAAGTTCCTTGCTCTACATTTATCTGACCGAGCCGGGCGATTGTTATGTGGATGACGTGAAACTCGTGGCGGGTACGATCCCGGAAAAGGGCGCGAATCTGGTTCGCAATGGCGGCTTCGAGTCGGCTTTAAAAGCGAGCGATTGGACCGTTTCGAGCAACCATTTCGGCTCAGAACTGGTCACCGACATCAAACATTCCGGGCAATCGAGCCTGCACGTTGTGGCCGGCGAAGGCGGCTCGACCAAAGCCTCGGCGATTTATCAGGACAACCTCACCCCCAACTTGAGCAGCTCCCAACTTTACACGTTGAGCTATTGGTTTCATCCGGGCACCAATCGCATGAACCTTGTGGTGCGTTTGTCTGGACGGGGCATCGTCGGCTCCCCCGATTCGTTGTTTGCGAAACTGTCCAACGGCGCTGCGATTCTGGATGATCTTCGCGCCTGGCATGTGTTGCACGCGATTCAAGCCAAACGCCAGTTGCTCGAAGTCGTGGATCAATTCCTCGAAAATCACTTCGTCACGCAAGTCTCCAAGTCCCAGGATTATTTCGGAAATTTTTATCCCGATGATGCGACGCGCGACCGGCTCGCGACCCAACTCGAGTTCAAGGAGAATCAAAAATGGCGTCAGGCTTTGCTGAACCCCGCCTGTACTTTTTACGATCTGCTCAAGATCAGCGCCGAGAGTCCGGCGATGATCGTTTACCTGGACACCGCCGGCAGCCGTGGTGATGGGAGCAATATCGCCAATGAAAATTATGCCCGCGAGCTTTTGGAGTTGTTCACCTTCGGCGTGGACAACGGCTATGACCAAAACGACATCACGGTGATGTCCCGCGCGTGGACAGGCTGGACGCTCGAGCTGCTGGATCCGGGAAACGAAGGTAATCCATTCGCAGTCAAAAGCACGACCCTCAAGCCGGGAGTGACGTCCAACCCGAAAGGAAGTTATACGAATCTGGTCGGAGTGTGGTCTTTCCGCTACCGCAGCGATCACCACAACAACAAACAGAAAATTCTTTTCCCCGGCAAGACGGTTCCGGCGCGTTTCGGCGCTCCCTACGCTGGCAGAAGTTACGAGCTGGTCTTGCCCGCCCGCACCGGCACCAACGGCATTCAAGACGGCTACGAAGTGATCCGCCATCTCGCCGGCCAGCCGTTCACGCAGGAATTCATCAGCGTAAAACTTTGCCGGCTCTTCGTGCATGATGATTTCGCCATCGGTTATGATTTCACCGATCCCAATCTTTCGGCGGAAGGCCAGCTCGTGAAGCAGTGCATGCAGGCGTGGGAAAACAGTTCGCCGAAGGGACAAATCCGCCAGGTGCTCGCCACAATTTTCAATTCCGATCTGTTCCGCAGCCACGGCGGAGTTTCGCAGAAAGTAAAGACGCCGCTGGAATTTACCGCCAGCGCGATCCGCGCCCTGCGGGCGGCCAATCCGGATGGCACTTACACCGCCTCAACGGATGGCTACGCTTTGAACGGGCAAAATGCCGCGCTCGATCGCATGGGCGGCATGAACCTTTTTGATCGCGCGGAACCGGACGGTTATCCGGAAGCCGCCGCGCCTTGGGTCAGCGCCGGCACTCTGGACGAACGGTTGCGTTTTGTGCAATCGTACCTGACCGCCGTCAATCAACGCAATCTCGCCGGGCAACGGGCCGAAAACGACGCTGGCAACGTCGTGGCCGACCCCGTCGCGCTCGTGAAGCTGAAACTGCCCGCCACCGACTGGAACAAGTCGTCCGTCGTGGCCGATTATTTTCTCAGTCTCGTATTTCCAGGCGAGGGCAAGGCCAACCTCGATACGTATCGCTCGATTTTGATCAACTACCTCGACACGGCCAACGACGGCAATTCGGCTTCGCCCTTCAGTTCTCTGGCCATGACCGGCAATCCATCGCCCTATGACGTGCGCTTGCGCGGCATGGTGGCGGCTTTGCTCACTTTCCAACGCTTCCAAGAACAATAATTCTATGAACCACTTCCACATCCTTTCGCGCCGCGGCTTTTTGGATCGCAGCGTCAAACTCGGTTTGCTTGGCGCGCTTTCCACGTTGACCGACATTCCGGTCGTGATGAAGCGCGCCCTTGCGCAAAGCGGCGGCGGTCTGGGCAAGAACGGAAAAAAACTCCTGTTCATCTTCCTGCGCGGAGCCAACGACGGACTCAACTCCGTCATCCCCGTCGGCGACTCCTCGTACAACACCACAAATCGCCCGATCATCATGATCCCCAAGGATCCCGGCACCGATTATTCCGCCACGGGCCAGTGCGTGTTCCCGAGCGACACCGCCGCCACGCCCACGTTCAACTTTGCCAACGCCATCCGGTTGGGAAATGGGTTTGCCGCCTTGCATCCTTCGCTCAAATTCCTGGCCCCGGTTTACAACGCTGGTGAACTGGCCTTGATCCATCGCGTCGCCTATCCAAATCAGTCCCGCTCGCATTTCGATTCGCAGAATTATTGGGAGACGGGCAACCCGAACAACAACCTGTCCAAGGACGGAATTTTCTATCGGACAATCTACGAAGCAGGCATCGCCGACAAACAGGCTTTGAGCGGCGTGTCGTTTCAGAATTCGCTGCCGTTGAGCCTGCGCGGCTCGAAAGCGGCGATGACCAACCTGAACGACCCCACGCGCTATGATTTGCTGGGCATCCCCAACGACATCGCGGGCAATCTCAAGGCGGACGCGGCCCTGAGCGGAGCCAACGCGACGGCATTCCCGGACAAAAAACAGCGCGATCTGTTAAGCCTGCAATATGAGAACCTGATGAAGACGCTGGCCATCTTTCGCAACATGGATTTCAGTGAGGCGGGAAACACGTTTGTGGATGACAGCAACACCGACAACGACACCGCGCCTTATTATCTCTTCCCCACGACGAACGCCAAAAACGGCGGCTACGCGTTGCACAACAATGCCGCCGACAAATACGTCGTGCCCACGGACGCCTATGGATTCTTCACGAAATTGAAAGCCGCCGCGCTGGTGCTCAACAAGACGGACGCCGTCATCGCCGGCACCGAGATGGGCGGGTTTGATACGCACAACAACCAGGGCAGCGTCACTGGCCAGCACGCCAACCTCCAGCGGCGAATCGGCTGGGCGATTTACGCGTTGCGAAAATATTTCACCAACTACGCGGACCAGGCGTCATGGAAAAATCTGGTCGTAATCACGTTGTCCGAATTTGGCCGCACGACAGTGCAAAACGATTCCGCCGGAACCGATCACGCCGAGGCGGGCGTGATGTTCGTCGCCGGCGGCGGCGTCAAAGGCTACGGCCGGAGTGCCAGTCAGTCGGGCGTTTTCGGGTGCAGCCCGAACGATTCCTACAACGGCCAGTCCATTCCGTGGGTCACCGGACAGAACGGCACGATGTTCAAAGCCACCGGTCGCTACCTGCAACGAGCGGTGGATTATCGCTCCGTCCTGGGCGAACTGATTCGCGACCACCTCGGCGCCACGCAAGAGCAACTCAACCGCATCATCCCAGGGTATGCTGTCACGGGCGAACATCTTCAGTCGGGTGGAACGTCGTCCATCGACAAGACTAAAATCTTCGGCGAGTTGGACCTCGTGTAATGCCATTGCCCATCTCGACCCGGTCGGCCATCGTCCGCCCGTGCGCGTTCCAATCCGTCTGGCAATTTTAGCGCTCGCGTCCTTGGCGACGCTGGCTCGTTTTTCGCTCCCGTCTCGCGCCGACGAAGTGACGCTCAATTCAGTTGCCGACACCACGCTCATTTCAACGGTGCCCAACAACAACCTGGGCGGCCAGCCATTCTTCAACGCCGGCATCACGCAAAACCGCACCACGAACCGCGCGGTTCTGCGTTTCGATCTGACCGGTCAGATTCCGCCCGGCTCGACGATCTTGTCCGCCGATTTGCTCCTCGAAGTCACACGCCAGCCGAAGGACGGCTATTCGCCCGCCAGTTTTGATTTGCATCGCCTGCTCCAGCCCTGGGGCGAAGGCGACAAAACCTTCGACAGCTCGCGCAGTCCCGGACTCGGTCAACCCACCGCGACGAACGAAGCGACCTGGATTTATCGTTTTGCGTTCACGACGAACACCTGGACAATTCCCGGCGGCGCGGCGACGAACGATTTTCTGCCGTTCCCCAGCACGTCCCAAGCAGTCTTTGATGTCGGTAGTTCGCCCTATCAGTTCCCCTCGACGGCGCAAATGGTCGCGGACGTGCAAGCCTGGCTGGACCATCCGGACTTCAACTTCGGCTGGCTGCTCAAAGAATCATCTGAAGACACGCCCTTCACCGCGCGGCGCTTCGGCTCCCGCGAAGACCCCAACACCGCGCCTCGCCTCGTGATTGAATTCACGACGCTGTTTCGCATCCAGCACGTCGCGAAAAGCGGCGGCGAATTCACTTTGAGCTTCGCGGGACAAGCGGGGAAAACGTACTCGATCTTATTTCGTGATGTCGCCACCGCCGGCGCGTGGACGACGCTCACCAACTTCACCGCCGCTGCCGACGCGAACGTGTCATTCACGAACACGACTTCCGCCGCGCAGCGATTTTATCGTGTCAGCGAGCAATAGTATTGAACCAATCCGTTGAAGGTATGAAAACGCAAACCAACCATCTCATCGAAATGCGAGCCAAGCATGTGGCGTTTAACCGATTGGATTTGATTGTGGTCGTAGGAATGACTGCCATCCTGTTCGTGATCGCAATGCTTGTGTTGGCGTTGGGTTCAACCGGAGCGAATGCGCGCCGGATTGCTTGCACCAACAATCTCAAGTCCACGGGCATTGCCTTCCGACTTTTTGCTACGGACAACGGCGACAAAAATCCTGACTCCTACTTCACGAACAAAACTGCCTGGCCGTTCAGCTTGCCCGGAACCAATTTCGTCGCCCCGCATTTTCTGGCGATGTCGAACGAGTTGAACAATCCGCGAATCCTCCTTTGTCCGAGCGACCGAAGAATACCCGCGACGGCGTGGGCGAATTTGTCCGACGCCAATATCAGTTACTTCGTTGGACTCGACACAGACGCGACGCGACCAAGCGAATTACTGGCCGGCGATCGCAATCTGACCGTCGATGGCAAACCGGTCCGTGGAGGAATCGTGAAACTGAGTCGCACGAATCAACTCGGTTTCTCATCCGAAATGCACAACCGCGTCGGCAACGCCGCGCTGGCTGATGGCAGTGTGCAGAATCTCACTTTCAGCCGTCTGAATGCCCAGCTTCGCAGCGCAAGCAATTCGATCCAGCACCTGGCCATTCCACGGTGATCCGTGTGAGGACTCGCCCCGCGCGATTCAATTTCTCCTGGCGCGGAACCGGTTCACTTCGATTACGAAACGGAAAACACCGCGAACAAGTGCCGGATCTCATCTTCAATTTCCTGCAGGCCGCTCACGGTCTGGGCGATTTCACTGCGGAGCAACGCCCGATACCGCCGTCGCCGCGTTTGAGCGACTGCGCGCGGTTCCATTCACTGGCCAGAAAGTGATTCATCGCCGCGAGCAGGAACGCGCGGAAACGTCCGCGCTCGCGGTCGAGTCCACGCAGCGCGCGGCTTTCCAAAAACCGTGTGAAAAATTCCTGCGTCAAATCCTGAGCCGCGTGCGCGTCTTGTCCGCGACGGCGAATGTAGGCGTAGAGCGGATACCAATAAGTCTGGCAGAGCAATTCAAGTGACTCCCGCGCGCCCGAGGAATCGCGTCCGGCACTCAGCACGACGCTCCAGTGCGTTGTGGCGAAAGTCGGCGAAGGTGTTATCTGCTCACTCACGAGCAACCAATAGAACAGCTCGCCAGGGAAATGTCATTCTCCGTGCGAAGCGGACTCGAAGTGGGCGATTTGAACAGTTCACGGTTGGATTGATTTTTTTGGCGATTAAGGAAAAGCTAAGCAATGCAGCCCAACAAGTCGCCGGAGCCAACTGCCGTTGGCGCTTTCAGTTCCGCAATCGCGGTTTGCGTCACGAGCCGGCGGTGGCTCAACTTCCTGCGTTGGAGCTTTGCTCCGTTGATTTGAGTCCATGAAAATCCGCCGACTGCTCGTTTGGTTCGGTCTCGCCTTGCTCGCGGTGCTGGCGCTCGTCGCGCTCATTGCCGGCAGCGGATGGTGGTATTTTCATCCTGAATTTACCCGCACGAACGGAATTGTTTATGGGCGGCGGAAGGGACACGATCTCACGCTTGATGTTGCACGACCTGTTCAGGCAAACGGGCTGGGCGTGGCCTGGTTATTAAGCGGCGGATGGAAGTCCGGCACGAACGGCTTTCATCCCTGGATGGTTGCGCCGCTGCTCCGTCGCGGCTACACGGTCTTCGCCGTGTCCCATGTCTCCCAGCCTGAGGCGAGCGTGATGGACATCACCGCCGACGTACACCGGGCAATTCGCTTCATCCGGCATCACGCCCGCGAGTACTCCGTCGATCCCGCGCGCCTCGGTGTCACCGGCGGCAGCGCCGGCGGGCACCTCGCGCTCATGCTGGCGACGCGCGGCGGCCCCGGGGCAAACGATTCGCCCGATGCGGTCGAACGCGAGAGCAGTTCAGTGCAGGCCGTCGCGATTTTTTATCCGGTGACGGATCTGCTGAACCTCGGAACTTCGACGGAAAATCCCGGCGACGGCGGTCCGCCCATAAGTTTTGTGAAGGCGTTCGGGCCGGAAGTAACCAACCTCGCCACCTGGAAGAAAATTGGCCGTGAGGTGTCGCCGATTTATCACGTCACGTCGAATCTGCCGCCTGTGCTCATTTACCACGGGGATGCGGACACGCTGGTGCCGCTCGACCAATCGCAGCGTTTTTGCGCGCGGGCGCGGGAGTTGGGAGATGTCGCCGAGTTGGTCGTGCATCAAGGAGGCCAACACGGCTGGCTCACGATTGTCTGGGATATTCGGAAACTTGCGGATTGGTTGGATCGCTGGCTCAAGACCGACGCAAAGAAATTGTGAGCGTGTGCAGTTCGGCGCCGCTCCCACTATTTCAAGACGCTAATCGATCCAACGATTCGCCGACACGAAGCCCCTCCGTTTCACGGCTGGGCGAGACGGAAAAATCCCTGTTGCTCGGACACGGGCAGCGACACTATGGATTGATTGCCCACCGCGCCCGTGGTCTGAGACACGGGTGTCCATGTCTGGCCTGCCCCGAGACTTGGCGAGGATTGCAGTTGATAATTCGAGGCGGCGGCCGGCCAGACCAGGGTTAAGTTCGTGCCCGTGAGGGAGGCGTTCAAGAGCACCGGAGCCGCGATCAGTTCGGTGACTTGCGTGGACCAGGTCGTGCGTCCCGAAGCGATCATTTGAATCGTCCAGAACCGGTTGGGATCGGCGGGGTCCACACTCGTCGCGCTGTAGTCGCCCCAACGCGAGGTGCTGACGGTGGGATCCGAATCCTGAAAACTCGCCGTGCCGGATTTCAACAACACCAGCCCACCGAAAGTGAGCGTGCCGTTGACTGTCTCGCCAAGCACCGCATAGCTGCTCACAAAAACGGTCCTGCTTGAACCGTTGCACGCAATTACCACCGTGCCGTTTTCGTTCGCGGCAATGGACGCGAAATAAAGATCCAGGCTGCCACCAGTGATGCGGCCGCTTTGCAGGACGGACTGGCTGACGGCATCGATCTTGAACCACTGCACCGCCGCGCGGTTGTTTACTTCCGTCCCATGAACCGCGTAAATCATGTCTCCCACACGATAAACGCTCGCACTAATCCGCGCATCACCATCGTCGAGGCTCTTCACGTTTCCTGGCTGAGGCGGATTGACGGGCACGGTGTAGGACGGCACACGGAGCGTCGCGGATCCTGCCAACGCGGCGCCACCAGCCACAGCGGCGTTTGTGACGGACGTTTTCACGAGTGTGTTTTGTGATTTCAAATTGTTGTTGATGTTTGCAACGGCCAGAACCGCTTCGCCAGTACTGGCCGCGCCCGAAGTCACGGCCGGTTGCAGGATCTCGCCGAAAACATCGTAACTGAGCACGCCAAACGACGTCAGTCCCGCGATACTGGGCGGCACGGCCAGCAGATCCCGCTTGGGAATCACCAGCAGAGTCGGCCCAATGCTGGTGTCGCTGGCATCAAATAGATCGCCGCTCAAATAAACGCCATCGGCGTCGATGCCAAGCGTTGGAAAGTCAGCGAAGTTCCCATCGATGGGATCCGCCGGGATGCCAAAACCCGTCCATTTTCCCGTCGGATCCGCGCTCGTGGAAACCGCCAGCAGAAATCGATTACTGACCTGAGTGCTGTTGTCGAAGTCGATTTGTAGAGCGAACCAGCGCTGCGACGCGGCGTCGAAAATCGTGCGCGGATCGCTCGTCGAGAGATTGGAGGTGATCGGCAAGCCGGACGCCTTCCAAAACGCGTCATCGGCCATCGTCTTTACGCGGCGTCCAGTGCTCTTTTCAAAAACGGCAAACCGTCCGTTGATGAACTCGACGAAATGAGCGGGACCAACGGCGCCATTGGCGTCCGGTGGCAGCGCATCTGAATCCACTCCCAGGGTGCTGGCTTTGAAATTCTGGCCGATGCTCAACACGAGCGCGGCGTGAAGCCCGCCGGCACCGAAGGTGAAACTGAGGAACACCGCGATTAGAATTTGAGTTAAGACGGCGGCGCGGGCGGATGACATGAATTAGTGGGAGAGTGTGGCGTGGAAAATTAGACAACGCGGCGGAGTAACCAACGAGTGGCGTTCAACGGGCCTAACTGCATGGGATTCCTGTTCACACACTTCCAGACGCGCAGACAGAAAATTTGTTACAAGGATATTCTGCGCCGCGCCTGCATCTTCGAGAACCGCGACGAGGTCGGTGAATTGTCGCGCATTCTCGCGGGACGTAGAGACGTTGAGCGTCAGACTTGGTCGCGTGCGATTATTTCTTGCTCGTGGTGCGTTCCTTGAGCCAGTTGATGTCGCGGTTGCCGGGCGAAGTAATGTCGTGCCCGTGGAAATCCTGATTCGGATTCGGATGGATCGTGCGCGAATCCGCCCACTTGTGCGCTTCGACATGTCCATCGCCGTATGCGCCAACGCCCGAGCTGTTATGATGGCTCGCCGGGTAATGATAGAAGCGCGTCCGCGTTTCCGGATCCATGTAAACGCCAAAGAACGGACGGCAAATGCTCTTGGGATGAATGTCCTGAAAAACGAGCAAACTCGACGGCGACGGGCTGGTGATGTCCGCCGCCTTCTTGAACACGCGATATTCGTTGAACGGCAGCGTGCGGTACTGCGCGCCCACCCAGCCGACATACGCGTTCATGCCGTAGCTGCGGACATGCGTTTTGTTTTTCGTGTCCCCGGTTCCCGGCTCCTTATCCGAGGGACATTTGTATATGTCCGTCGCCTTGAGGTACGGGCCGAACAAAGAATGTTTCGGATCGGAGAGCAGGAATTCATTCGTTGCATCTGCTGGCGTTCCTTCAAAACTCCCGGCCACCCACGTGGCGACCGTGTCCCCCGGCCCATTATCCGCGACCCGATCGTCGTGGTCGCCCGAGTACATGACCCAGATCAACCCGAGCTGCTTCACGTTGTTGACGCATTTGATCTTTTGGGCCTGGCCTTTCGCCTTCGCCAGCGCGGGCAACAACATGCTGGCGAGGATCGCAATGATCGCAATGACGACCAGTAGTTCGATGAGCGTAAAGGCGTGGCGGAGTTTTGGGACACACGCGCGCGTGTCCGGCAAGTCAATGGGCATGGTCATCATGACGCGAGTCAATACGATCCAAGCTCACGCGGCTACCAAATTCTTTTCCCCGGCGGAGCAACATCCAAACAAAACACGGTCTTCCAAGCCGCAGCGCTTTCGGAGATCCCGTGGATCAGGAAATATCGGAAGCAATGGATCTGCTCCATTTGCTGCGAACAGGCTGCCCGCGCCCCGGAAAATTTTCGCGGATGAACAAAACTTCCCACGCATCGAACGTTGCAGCGGCCCTTGCTGCCAATTCGAACGGCACGAAAGTTTGACGCGCGCGCCATCTCCCGCCAAAGCTCGCGAGTGGCGCACATTCACGAGAAAATTGATTTCACGGTCGCGATCTTTGTCGTTGCCGGGCGCAAAGTCTTGCTCGTCCACCATCGCAAGTTGAACAAGTGGCTGCCACTCGGCGGGCACATCGAGTTGGATGAGGATCCGGAGATTGCCGCTGTCCGCGAGGCGCGCGAAGAAAGCGGCCTCGACATTGAATTGCTCGGCGAGCGTCCACCCACCACCGAGCCGGGCACACGCGCGCTCATCGCGCCGCGCTTTCTGGACATCCATCGCATCAACGACTCGCACGAACACATCGGGATGATTTACTGGGCGCGCCCGAGGCATGGCTCACTCGCGCTCGCCGCTGAGGAACATCACGACATTCGCTGGTGCGCGGCGGATGAACTCGACACCCTGTCGCCGCCGATGTCGAACGCGGTGAAGTGGTACTGCCGCCAGGCCATCGCCGAGATTACGAACTGGCCTGGGCCATGAACCGACGCGGGTGAATTACGCCCTCAACCGAACCAGCGGGAACTTTGACGGATTCGCCGGACTTCACCTTGGAACAAAATCCTGGGAGCGCTGGATTTGAAATGTCCGTGCCGCGTTTCTGCGTGTTGAACGGGAAGGAAGAACGGAAGCGAGCGACACGCTGCGCAGCAAAACTAAGCAACAATAGCAGTCTGGGTTCCGGTACGAAAGCCAAGGTTTTGGCGGAGTCGGCACGTTGATTGATTCAGAATTCAAGCGGTTAGGTGCGAAATCAAAAATGCCGAAAAACTCGTTCAGCGACGTTATGGCTCGTTGGCTGATCTATCGTGACGAATTCGGCGCCCAAATATTTCCCGAAGGAAGTCACGAGAAAGAAATGTTCAATAATATGCAGCAGACTTTTTGGGAACCAGCGTTCAAAAGGCTGGATCAAGACGGCAATTTATTTTTTGTTTACATTAAAGCCCAATGTGGTTTGACGGTCAGTTGCGATCTGGAGTCGGCAAGTTTATTGAACCTTCACGCGCCGCTTACTGAAATTTCCCTGCGACAAAAGTCTGGTCGCCAGGGGGAGAAGCAGAATTGATCGCTAATAAAGCCACCATGAGCCAGACAACACATCTGAGCCTCCAAGCCAACGCCACCGTGTGGAGCAGGGTTCCGGGAATCGTCAGTGCCGTGGAAACCCTCGGCCAGACGCTTACTGGTATTCAAGCAGACGCGCTCAAGCAGGAAACTTTAACCGGTTACGGCGCCGCCAAAGCCGATGCGCGTGCCAAACTGTTGACTGCGGCGTTCACCGTCTGCTCCGGTCTCAAGGCGCTGGCCTCCGCGAAGAGCGACAAGCAACTGGCCAGTCAGGTGGATTTCTCCCGCACGGATCTCGCACGCGGCCGCGAAGGGGCGGTGCTCAATTGTTGCCAGCCGATGCTCGACCTGGGAAATGACAATGCGGATGAACTGGCCACGACGCACAACACGACTGCGGCGGATTTGAACACGCAATCACGCAAGCGATTGCGGTCTTTACGGCCGTACAATCCAAGCCACGACAGAGCCGGGCGGTGATTGGCGCAGCCACGAAGGAGTTGGTGGATTTGTTCACGCAGTTGGACGTGGTTTTAAACGAACAACTGGATCCGTTGGTGGAGAAGTTTCAAGCCAGTGCGCCGGCGTTTTACAATGAGTACAAACAGGCGCGCGTCATCATCGACTCC
>JACPZS010000200.1 GCA_016195385.1 Verrucomicrobiota bacterium | reverse complement strand
AACGCGCCGTGGCCGCCGCCATGCGCAAACTGGTGCGGCTGATCTACGGCGTACTTAAACAAGGCCAGCCCTTTGATCCGAATTGGGCCGACCGCGCCAGAAAACTTCCGAATGCCTATTGACCGACAACACCGTATCTCCATCTTACCAACGAAATTCGGACACTACCTGGCAGGTTATTGATTTGAACTGAGCGCGGACTTCACTTAATCTTTGGAAAATTTGACGAAACAATAGCTCAACAACTCACAGCAACAAACACCTTATGGACGAAAAAGAAGACACATCCGTTTACAAGGTCGTGGTCAACCACGAGGAACAATACTCGATCTGGCCCGCCGACAAAGCGAATGCCCTCGGTTGGCGCGACGCGGGCAAGAGTGGTCCCAAGGCCGATTGCCTCGCCTATATCAAGGAAGTCTGGACTGACATGCGCCCGCTCAGTTTGCGCCAACAAATGGCGGAAAAGAAGTGAATGCCCGCGGGTGGAACTGACTCGCCACGCTGAGTTCAATTTCACAAGCCGTTGGAACTGGTTTCGAGTTCCAGAATTTTTGCGCACGCGAAATTGATTAACTTCGACGCGTTTGCTCCTTCCCGATCATGGCCAAACATTATCTCGCGTGCGATCTCGGCGCCGAGAGCGGCCGCCTGATGCTCGGCACACTCGACGGCAGCCGCCTTGAACTGGAGGAAATCCATCGCTTCACCAACACGCCGCTGCGCCTCGACGGCTCGCTGCAGTGGAACATCCCGCTGCTGTTTGATGAGTTAAAGATCGGATTGCGCCTGATCGCTTCCCGGAAAATTCCGATTCAAAGCATCGGCTGCGATGCGTGGGGCGTGGACTACGTTCTGTTCGACGACGCGGGCAAAATCATTTCGCCAACGTTCCATTATCGCGACGACCGCTGCGCGCGTGGAGTCGAGGCTGCTTACAGCAAGATCAATTGGCCGGCCATCTTCGCCGAGACGGGCATTCAGTTCATACCCATCAATACGATTTTCCAACTTGCCGCGGAATCGTCCAAGCGCCTGGCACGCGCGCGACGCCTGCTCATGATTGGCGACGCGTTCAATTTCCTGCTCTCTGGCGTCGCAAAAATCGAAGAATCAATGGCGAGCACGTCGCAACTCTACAATCCGCGCACGCGAAATTGGTCGGCGCGCTTGCTGGACACGCTGAATTTGCCAGCGAAAATTTTCCCGGAAATTGTTTCGTCGGGCACACGGCTGGGAAAATTGCTGCCGAGCATCGCGACCGAAACCGGCCTGCCGCCGATCGAAGTCATCGCCACATGCGCGCATGACACCGCCGCCGCCGTCGCTGCCGTGCCGACCAGCGGAGGCAATTGGGCCTACATCAGTTCCGGCACCTGGTCATTGATGGGCGCTGAACTGTCGTCGCCGATCATCAGCGACGCCTGCCGGGAATTAAACTTCACGAACGAGATCGGATTTGGCGGCACGGTGCGGTTGCTCAAAAACATCGTCGGCCTATGGATCGTGCAGGAGTGCCGCCGCGAATGGTCCCGCGCGGGCGATGAGCTAGACTATGCGATGCTCGCGAGCCTCGCCGCCGAATCGCCACCATTCGCGTCGCTCATCAACCCCGCCGATGCGCGTTTCGCCAAGCCCGGCGAGATGCCCGCGAAAATCGCCGCGTTCTGCCGCGAAACGAGCCAACCTGCGCCGACGACACCAGGGGCGACAATCCGCTGCGTGCTCGAAAGCCTTGCCCTGCTCTACCGAAAAACGCGCAATCAAATCGAGCAACTCATCGGAAAAAAACTGGAACGCTTGCACGTCGTTGGCGGCGGCGGCCGCAACGGACTGCTCAATCAATTCACCGCGAATGCGCTGCAAATTCCCGTGCTCGCTGGACCGGTCGAGGCCACCGCTGCCGGCAACGTCCTCGTACAAGCCATCGCGCTTGGGGACGTTTCATCACTGGCAGCCGCACGTAAAATTGTCGCCGATTCGACGGCCATTCAGACTTTTCTTCCGTGCGAAACGGCGCTTTGGAATCAGGCAAACGAACGCTTTGAACGCCTCCTTGAACGGTCTGTCGCCCCAATACTGTGATGAATCCGCTGCCGAAATAGGCATCAGTCGGTTCCAACTTCAAGCTGCGCGATAAATTTGCAGCTTGGAATCTCGCGCCGTCGCGAACTTCAAATCGCGAGTTTGCCGCCCCGCCAACTCGGTTTTCCCTTGTCGCTCCTCGACGCATTGCCCATCTTCTCCGCCAATGCCGGAGCGAATGGTTTCAGACGTGTTGACGAAGCCGGACGCAGCGCTGGAAATGACGCTGCGTCCGTCGCTGTTTTCTGAATTCACCGGCCAGGCGAAGGTCAAGGAGCGCATCGAGATCGCCGTGCAGGCCGCCAAGCAGCGCGGTGAATCGCTCGATCACATTCTGCTCAACGGGCCGCCCGGCCTGGGCAAAACCACGCTCGCGAACATCATCGCCAAGTCGATGGGCGCGAATTTGAAAAGCACCAGCGGCCCGACGATCGAAAAGGCCGGCGACCTCGCGGGCCTGCTCACGAATCTCGAAGCCGGCGATGTGCTGTTCATCGACGAGATCCATCGGCTCCAAAAAACGATCGAGGAATATCTTTATCCCGCGATGGAGGATTTCAAACTCGACATCATCATCGACCAGGGACCGAACGCCCGCAGCGTGCGCTTGAACCTCCCACGCTTCACGCTCATCGGCGCGACCACGCGCAGCGGCTTGTTGACCGCGCCGTTGTTGAGCCGTTTCCCGATGCGCGAGCGGCTGGATTACTACCAGGCCGATCAGTTGCAAACAATTCTCGTGCGCTCCGGACGATTGTTGAACGTGGAAATCGACGACGCGGGCGCGCTCGAAATCGCCCGGCGCAGCCGCGGCACACCGCGTATCGCGAACAATCTTTTGCGGCGCGTGCGCGACTACGCCCAGGTTCGTGGTGATGGACGCATCAACACTGCGCTGGCGGACAAAGCCCTCGCGATGTTGGAGATCGATCAGAACGGCCTCGATGAAATGGACAAGCGGATTCTCGAAGCGATCATCGTGAAATTTGGCGGCGGACCGGTTGGCCTCGGCTCGCTGGCCGTCGCGGTCGGCGAAGAGCCGGACACGCTGGAAGAAGTTTATGAGCCGTACCTGATCATGGAAGGCTACTTGAACCGCACGTCGCAAGGCCGCGTCGCCACCGAGTTGAGCTTCCAGAAATTAGGTTTGAAACCGCGCGGCGGAAATCAGACGTCGTTGCTATAAACAATCCGAACGCGTTCACGCATAAACGCCTTTGCGCCTAGCGGAATAAACCTCAAAAATCTAAACCAAGTTCTTTTTTGACTTGGCTCCAAGGAATGAGCGGCTTTTCACCGTTCGCTTTTTTGGCCCGCTCGATGATTCTTGCGTCTTCAATATCTTCAACCGTCTGACGCATCGTGCGCATGAGGGCCTTGGCCTGCGCCACTTGTCGATTCAACGCCGACCAATTCGCTTCGGTCTTAGATTTTGCGAGAACTGAGTTACTCATAAATGTCTTTGCGATTGTTCACATCGTAAACCACCACGCGCCGGCCATCCAACTCAAACAAGACCCGATGGTCGCCGACTCGCAACCGGTATTTCTTCTTGAAACCTCTGAGCTTCTTGACGTCTCCCGTCAAATCGAATTGCAGCCGGTCGATCCTGAAGCCGATCGCATGACGAACTTCTTTGGGCAAAATACGGAGCTGTTCTCGGACAGCCCGAAGAAGCTCGATTTCATAATTCACAAACTAAACCTATTTCTCCGCTTCCACCACCGGCACCGCGTTCCGTTTGGCCATGATGGCTTCGACGATTTTTTTCGCCAGCTCCGGCTTTTCGACGAGCGCCTTTTGGGCGGCTTCCTTGCCCTGGCCAATTAATTCGCCGTTGAATTGGAGCCACGCGCCTTTTTTGTCCACCGCGCCGCAGGCGATGCCGACTTCGAGGATGCTGCCCTCTTTGTTGATGCCGTGGTTGAAGATGATGTCAAACTCCGCTTCGCAGAACGGCGGGGCGACTTTGTTCTTCACGATCTTCACTTTGACGTGATGGCCGAGGACGTTGCCGGCGGCGTCTTTGATCGCGTCCTTGCGGCGGATGTCGAGGCGTACGCTGGCGTAGAATTTTAGCGCCTTGCCGCCGGGCGTCGTCTCGGGATTACCGAACATGACGCCAACTTTTTCGCGAAGCTGGTTGGTGAAAACACACATCGTTTTGGATTTGCCGAGAATCGCGGTGAGCTTGCGCAGCGCCTGGCTCATCAAACGCGCCTGCATGCCCATCGTGGCCATGCCCATTTCACCTTCGAGTTCCGCCTTCGGCACGAGCGCGGCAACGGAATCGATGACGATGACATCGAGCGCGTTCGAGCGCGCGAGGGTTTCGCAAATCGTCAGAGCTTCCTCGCCGCTATCGGGCTGCGACACGAGCAGGTCATCCAAATTGACGCCAAGTTTTTTCGCGTAACCGGGATCGAGCGCGTGCTCAGCGTCGATGAACGCGGCGAGGCCGCCGGCCTTCTGCGCGTTGGCAATGACATGGAGCATCAAAGTCGTCTTCCCGCTCGACTCCGGGCCAAAAATTTCCACGACCCGGCCGCGGGGCAAGCCACCCACGCCAAGCGCGAGATCGATCGAAAGCGCGCCGGTGGGGATGACGTCAATCAACCGCGCCGCGCGGGCGTCGCCGAGGCGCATGATGCTGCCATCGCCGTAGGCTTTGGTGATCGAGGAAATCGCGGCGTCGAGGTCGCGGGCGCGCGTAGCAGAAACGGCTTTAGCGGCCTCGGCGGCTTTGGGTTCGGGCGCGACAACTTTTTCGGACGAGGATTTTGGCGGCATAAATTGATCGAGTTAAATTTTGGAAAACGCTCGTTTCGTAAATAGAGAACGGACGTGGATTAGTCAATCTTTGTTCGGCTTGTATGCCAGATGGTGATCGTTCTGAAGTTTTTCGGAATAACTTTGAACAGAACCGACCGTGGCGCGTCTGAGAAAATGTGGTAGTTTGGGTTGCTCAACGGAAAGAAGCCGGATTTTGGATCGACGTTGAGAATTGGGTTCGTCGGTTGGCTGCTGACGGACTCTTGTTTGGGTTGTTTGGTTGGGGCGGGTGTCGCAAGGCACCCGCCTTTTTGTTTGCGCGCCCAACGAGCGCCAGCAAACAAGATGTTGCGCCGCTTATTTGCCGAGGGTTTTCAACACCGCCGATTTCATCAACGCCTGGATGTCAGCGTGTTTGGTGTACCCGGGCGGGGCCGTAAAAAGTTTTGAATCCGGCGCAGCGAAATTGATGTTTTTGTAGGTCATCGTGACGGTCGAATCGTTTTCCGCGAACTGCATCTTGACCGGGAATTCCTTCAAATCACTCGCGTTCCAAGTGAAGCCTTCCTGTTTTTTGCCTTTGGCATCGGTCGTAATCACCTTGCGTTTCATGCAATCGTGGCCACCGACGGTTTCCTTGCCGACATCCACAACTTCTTGCTTGTCGTTCGTGCCAGCCGTGTCCTCCGGCATGTCCATCTCCGCGAACGCTTCGAGCGCAGGGTAGATTACCAGCATCCGCTTCTTCTCGGGCAGAAGGATGTTGATCATCCGATCCATGCCCATTCCCTTGAGCATCGCGGCGGCTTCGGCAGGGATTTGTTTGCTTTTCATTCTGCCCAAATCCAATTCCATCCGCAGCTTGCCATTGAGCACCACAAAATCCATCGGGATGAACATCTCGTCGCCATTGGCGTTGACCGACGCTTCGGCTTGCGCGGAAAAAGCCTTGTGCTCGCCGAACAGCTTGAGCATCGATGCGTTCAAGCCGCCGCCGCCCGGCATCCCCTGCGGCTGTGCCGACAGGGAAAGCGCCAGCGCGCCAACGCCAGCGAGCAGCAGCCAAATTTTCCATCGCGTTTTCATAGAGTTCAAATTTCCCGGTCAGTTGGTTGCGAAAACGGTTCAAACCTGCGCCATCGCTTCAATTCACGAAGATGTCCTTCAAACTTACTTCGGTGACCTTGGCTTGTTTGCCGAGTCGCTCCAAGTCGATCTTCTTTTTGTCACCGACAATCGAGATCAATTTCGGGCGCGCTTTCAGGTTGGCCCGGTGGAATTCCATGACTTGCGCGAGGTCGCCTTTCTGAATTTTCTCGTAGCGCGTGCGCCGCGGATCGACCGGCACCTGCAACCGTTCCCACGACCGCACCGCCCCGAGCACTTCGCGAAAGCCGAGCTTGGAGCTGCGATAGGATGTCAGCACGCCGTCGAAAGTTTCTTTGAATCGATCTTCGGATTTCGGCAGTTGGTCGAGAAGATCGAGGAACGCATCGACGGCGTCCATCGTTTTGTCCGTCTGGCAACTGATGCCGCCGATCATCACGTTCTGTTCCCGCACACGCCCGCCCGGCACGTAACGCGCACCCGCGCCGTACGCCAGCGCGCGCGCCTCGCGCAGTTCCTGGAACACGATGCCGGACATTCCGCCACCAAAATAATCGTTATACAACTCGATGGCCGGCATGTTGGCTTCGTTGAACTCGCCCTGGCCAAATTCGATCCGTACCTGCGCCTGTGCCATTTCCTTGTTGAAGAACAGAATCTGGTTCTGCTCGACATCGCGCACTTTGAGAAATTGATACGATGGCGGATTCTTGAGTGCCGCCGTAATCGAATGCTTCGCCTTGAGCACAGCGAGCAATTTCTCCAGTGGTAACGAGCCGGTGTAGCTGATCGCGTGTTTGTAACCAAGCAGGCTCTTCGTCAGGCCATGCAGTTCGTTGGTCGTGAGTTTCTGCACGGCGTCCGTCGGCAGGATTTTCAACTGCGGCGAATCTTTGCCGTAGCGATTGAACGAGCTGACCGCGCCAGCAATCGCCCGAAAATCTTTTTTGGCGTCCTCGCGCTGCACCAGGATGATCTTGATCAACTCCTCCAGCGTGCCCGGTTCGGCGACCGGCTGGTTCATCACTTCGAGCAACAACGCCAGCGAAGCCGCAAAGTTTTCGTCGAGTCCGGAAATCGTGATGAATGATTCATTTTCGCCCGCCCCCACGGAAAAATCAGTCCCGAGCTTGTACCACTCCTGTTTGAGCGCCTCCGAGCTGAACCGCGGCGTGCCGGATTTATCAAGCAAGCGCGTAGCGATCCGCAGCCGGTTGTCATGCCGCTCACCCAACTCAACGCTGATCGTGAGCACGAACAAGTCATTGATCGGGTTCTTCGAGTAATAGAGCTTCACGCCCTCGGCGTAATTCGTAATCTGATAATCTTTCGCCGGATTGACGAACACCGGCTCCAGTTCCTTGACAGGCATTTCTAAAATCTGTTTCGCGAACGCGGACTGTCGCGTCGAATCAATCTGAATCTTGTCTATCTTCGGCTTCTCAATGGCAGGAACCTTGTGTTGCTCGTCGAGACGATAGGCCGCGACAAGATTCGTGCCGAAGAATTTGTTCGCGACACGCACGACGTCCGCCTTCGTCAATTTCTCCATGCGCGCGATTTCATCGACCGAATGATCCCAATCTTCAAACGCGATGAACGCCTCGTGCATCGCGCTGACGCGCGCGACATCGGATTCGAGACCGCCCTTCTCGCGCTTCTTGAAGTCCGTGATGATGGCGGGAATGATCCAGTCGTCGAACTTGCCCTGCTTGAGCAACTCGATTTGTTCGAGCAAAAGCTTTTCGACCTCCGGCAACGTCTGCCCTTTCTTCGGCGTGCCGATCAAATACTCCGTGCCGTAATCGTTGTTCAGCATTCGAGAGGCGGACGCGCTCCGGACTTTTTGCTTTTGATTCAAGTTGAGGTTGATGAGTCCGGCCGTCGAATTGTCCAGCACCATGTCGGCGAGTTGCAGCGCATCGGCGTCGGCGGACGTGCGGCCGGACGTGCGGAATGCCAGCATCACTTGTTCATCGCCCTGGTATTTCACCGTGACGCGCTCGGCTCCGTTCAAAGGCTCTTCGGCCCAGTGCTTGGGTTCGGGCAAAGGCTTTCCTTTCCATGTGGAGAAATTTTCATCAATCAACTTGATCGTGTCCGCAATCTTGATGTCGCCAGAAATGCAAATCGCCATGTTGTTCGGCACGTAATATGTCCGGAAAAAATTCATCACGTTCACGAGCGATGGATTCTTCAAATGCTCGACTTCACCGATGGTCGTCTGCTGGCCGTAGGGATGCTTCTTGAAGAGCAACGCATCGACCGCGTAGTGGATGATGCGATCCTTGTTGTCGAGCGTCTGGTTTTTCTCCTCATAGACAATTTCCAACTCGGGCTGGAACAGGCGAAACACGGGCCGCGCGAAACGCTCGGCTTCAATCTTCGCCCATTGTCTGAGGCGGTTCGCCGGCAGGCCGACTTTGTAAATCGTTTCCTCGTGCCACGTGTGCGCGTTGAGATGCTCCTCGCCCATTCCTTTGTAAAGTTTGTCCATTTCGTTCGGAATTGCGAACTGTGAAGCCAACTGCGACTCCTTGTTGATCTCCGCGTAAATTTCGGCGCGCTTCGCGGGATCTTTTTCCCGGAAGTGCTGCTCGTAAAGCTCGGTGATGCGATCGAGATGCGGCTTCTCCTTCGCGTAATCCAGCGTGCCCATCGTCTCGGTGCCTTTGAAGAGCAGGTGTTCGAGATAGTGCGCCAGGCCGGTGGTCTCGGCGGGATCATGCTTGCTGCCCGCGCGCACGGCGATTTCAGAATAGAAACGCGGCGTCTCGTGATTCTCGGAAAGATAAACCGTCAGCCCGTTGTCCAACTGAAAAATCTGGACGGCCATCGGGTCGTTTGGATTGGGCGCGTTGACGCGGCGGAATCCCGCCTGTGCGGTCAGCGCCGCGCCGAGACAAAGCGCCAGCAGGACGTGCATCCAACCAAAGAAAAATCGGCGTGAGTTCATGAGTTCATCAAAAGTTATGGCCCGCACGGGTCGGCAGCGAGCACGGCCAATCTGACGCAATGCCCCGGCGCTCGCCAGTTTTTCTTTTCGATTCCTGCGAGTCGGTGTGCGGCGAACCCTGCTGCGAGGATTACGCCACCTTCTTTGTCAGTGGCGCTGCGGCGGGATCGGCCACCGCGCCTGGCTGCGCCTTGTCCGCATGACCGCCGCGCAAATCCACCACCACGCGCGCCGCGAAGTATCCGTTGTAGAAGTTCGGGTTCGCATCCTGGAACTGCGGCATGAGGCCATCCAACTCATCGCCCAGGATTGCCACTGCTTCACCGATCGCCACCGGCAGGAGCTTTCCGGCTGCGCTCCGTTCGGACTGGTCTTCTCGTGGCGCGTTCTTGAGCTTGTCGAACGCATCGATGGCCTTCTTCAACGCGGTCAGTTTCGCCGCCGTGATGCCAAGGTCCGTCAACGCGTCGGCGTTGTCATTCGCTGCCGTCCAAATCGTGCGGCAGCGGGCGATCACTTCCGTTATCTTGCCGGCCACCACTTTGGATGGGGCATAACCAACCTTTGCGCCCAGTTCGGCGTCCGCATTCTTGGCGGCATACACCTGCACTGCACCCATCACTTCACACACCGATTTACACAAGGTGGCTCGCGCCAATTTCTTGGCATCGGCCGCCCCGGAGCCATTCTCCGCGATCTGCGACTGCTGGTTGATCTGGGTGATCTTGGCATCGAGCTTATCAACACTGTCGGTAAACGCCGGGATGTCATCCCATAACGAGGCATAATCCGGCTTGGCCAGTACGCTTCGAGTGGTGGTGACCATGTTCAAACGATTTTGATCCGAAGTTTTCATACGAACTCCATTTCCGTAGTCCCTGTGATTGCCGCGCGAGGTCTTCACTGAAGCCCGCTTGTTTATGCGGCAATTCCCTGCCATAGCCAAACGCGTGCCAGCGGAATTCGTCGCCATGAAATTCTTCCCGGCGAATTCACAATTCACGACAAATCAATTATTTATGCAGGTTTTCCCAAACTTCAGTCCAAACTTACCAGCGCCTGCCTCATAACTGGTGTTCAAAGTTTGGACACCGATGCCTCGCCTTTGGACAGTCCCGCTGAACGGCTGACGGGAACGGCCTTTTGCGAGCCGTGGCCAGAAACCATAATTGATGCGCTTCAAGCGACAAAATAAGCCAGCTCTGAGATGGCTCTCCATTGCTGTGAACAGTGTTCTTCACAGCGGGCCGCTCACGGTCACCGGCAGTGACTTCAACAACCAGAAGTTGTCACGTGCTTATCCGGTTGGTTGACAAACCCAGCGCTGGAGCGCCGAGCATCGCTCGGCAAGAGGCAAAACAACAGCAATTCAAGCCGAGCAATGCTCGGCGCTCCGCTCCATCGCAAAATTGTCAACCAACCGGATAAGCATGGAATATATAACGCGATAGTCGCCCGCTCTGATGCGGTAGCTGGCCGCGCCTTTGAGCTTCACGCATCCAGGCGGAAAAGGGTTCTCCCCGAGTGCCAGAAAAGCGTCCGCTACCCGGCGCTGAATGTCCTTGGGCAAGCCGGCAAACTCCTTGTCAAAACTCCGTTTGGTGACGAGCCGGAAGCTCATTCCAAGAGCCGCTGCTCCCGCAGGAGCATTTCCACCGGGCGTTCCGGCTCGTCCATCCGTGCTTTGGCGATGGCGGTGTCGAGTACGTCCTCCAACCAGTCCGTTTCAGCCACCAACAAATTGGCCAGTTTTGCCTTCTCGCGTTCCGGGAGGGCGCTGATCTGCGACATGATTTCATTCGCGCTCATGCCGTTACGCTGGCAGACTGGAAGCAAAACTCAACCGCAAATAGTTTGAAATGGCGAACGCTCTCGCGAGCCTCACGACACCAAATTGACTCATCACCGCGAAAATTGAAGATTTGACTTTCCCCGCCGGTTTTCTACGGTTCGCCTTAATTACCGAATTCCGAAACGCGCATCACCTATTTTGTACCGTGAAGCTGACTTTCCAAGGACGCGAGAATTCGAGTGCTGACCGGCGCTCTGGCTCCGCGACGGCGTTGACGTCGCGTAATTTTGGCTTTCCCCGGCGGCGGTCTGCTCGCTCTCCACTTTCACTTTTCCACAAACCGATCGGAATGCCGCGAGATTTTGGAGTGCGCCAGCCCTCTGGCGCTCTTCCTTGGCCGGCGCACGTCCGAAAGCGGCAGAGGACTGCCGCACTCCAAGACGCTGGCGCGTGGCTCAAGGCCCCAATGCGCGTCCAATCGTTGGAGGTCAAAGCTCCACCTGAACCTCGTGGCAGCTGAGGTGACTCCGCTCCATTGATGGTCAGAGCCAACTCATGTCGGCGGCTGCGATTCAGAGATTCAAAGCGCGGAAAATCGATTCGAGGAACTCTCACCCTGGCAGTGCTCTGTTTGAACTGCTGGTTGCTGACCGCACTCTTTGGAACGAACGTTTTTGCCGCCCAAAGCCTGTTTTACGATTT
>JACPZS010000199.1 GCA_016195385.1 Verrucomicrobiota bacterium | reverse complement strand
TACGGCGTGCGAACGAATTATCAACTCGCGCTGTTCCGCATGGTGACAGGCCTGCCGCTGCAATGGCACAAGGACAATCACTCCGGCGAAATCATCGAGAACGTCAACCGCGCGTCACTGGCGTTGAACGCGTTTCTCGACGGAAGCTTTGAAGTGATTCACATCCTGTCGCGCTTCATCGGATCCGTGATCATCCTGTGCTTTTTCATGCCGAGCGCGGGTGCGGTCGTGCTGGTGATGACGCTCGTGATCATTGGCGTGACGGTTTTGTTCGACCGCGTGCTGTTCGTGCAGGATCAGAAGCTCAACGATTTTTACCAGAAGATCGCCGCCGGCGTGCATGATTATCTGACGAACATCACGACCGTCATCAGCCTGCGGCTCGAAGACCGCGCGGCGGGCGAAGTGTTGCGGCGCGTGCAGTCGGCGTGGCCGACGTTCCGGTCGAACATCCGGCTCAACGAATGGAAATGGTTTGCCACCTCAATGTTTGTAAGCCTCGTCGTCACGGGCACACTCATCGCCTACCTGTATAAAACTTTTCAACGCGGCAGTGCCTTTGAGGCGGGGACTTTCTTCAGTCTGTTTGAATATCTGCGGCGTATTGGCGACGGCTTCTTTGGCTTCGCATGGAAGTATGGCCAGCTCGTGACGCACGCCTCGAAGCTCAAATCCGCCGAGAAAATCAGCGACGACTACGAACGGCTTGTCTCCGTCGGTGCGACGGCCACGCTGCCGGCTGGCTGGGGGAAAATTGAGATTCGCGATCTGGACTTCGCGTATGCCGACGCGCAACCGGACGGCGCGGCGTTCCGCGGGCTGGGCCTCACACTGGAGCGCGGGCAGGCGATTGCGCTCGTGGGCGAAAGCGGCAGCGGCAAATCCACGCTGCTGAGTCTGCTGCGTATGTTGCGCGAACCGACGCGAGTGACGGTCGTGTGCGACGGCGTGGAACTGCCGCATCGGCTGTTACACGTCGCACATTCGACGACGCTGATTCCGCAAGACCCGGAAATTTTCGCCGACACCATTCGCTTCAACGTGACGATGGGCATCGAAGCGGCCGAGGAACAAATTTTAGAAATGCTCGAACGCGCGCGGTTCACCTCCGTGCTGCAACGCCTGCCGCGCGGATTGCAAGCGAGCATCGCGGAAAAGGGGATCAACTTGAGCGGCGGCGAGAAGCAGCGGCTGGCGCTGGCGCGCGGATTTTTCTTCGCGCAAGCGAGTGAGATCGTGTTGCTCGATGAATCGACCAGCAGCGTCGATGCCGCCAACGAGCGCGTCATTTACACTCGTTTGCTCGCGGCCTCGCGCGATCGCTGCATCGTGGCCGCGATCCACAAACTGCATTTGCTGCCGCTGTTCGATTACATTTACGTCTTCGCGGCGGGCAAAGTTGTCGAACAAGGCAGTTACGCAGAATTGATGGAACGAAACGGCGAACTGGCGCGGCTGGTGAGAAACTACGCTTTCGAGTCCAGTGAAATGGAAACTGCCAACGTGACGAACACCGGACAAGATTTGGATTCTGCAGCAGTCTCGTGAATTCTTGTGCCTTCAGATGCGCGGAAGAAATTTTGCGCGCCGCGTTTGCAGCCGAGCATCCAAATTTTACCGGCTTCGGCTCGGACCGGATTTTTGAGAATTTAAAATGCCATCGAACTTTCACCCTCGCTTGATGACTGCCGCCGATTTGTCTGCTTGCGACGAGTTGCGTTCACTCGCCGGATGGAATCAAACCATCGCTGACTGGCAGCAATTCCTGGCCACGCAGCCCGACGGCTGCTTTGTGATCGAAGAACGCGGACACGTCCTAGGCTGCGTGACGACGATTTGCTACGGAAGCACGCTCGCCTGGATTGGCATGATGCTCGTGCATCCCGACGAGCGCCGGCGTGGAATCGGCCGCGTGCTGATGAAGCGCTGTCTTGCGTATCTCGACGGATGCGGCATCAAATGCATGAAGCTCGATGCGACTCCGGCCGGTCAGCCGTTGTACGAACAACTCGGTTTCGCCAGCGAATGGACACTGACACGCTGGTCGCGGTCGAAGCGCGGCGGGCTTTTTTCCAAATCAAATTCGCCCTGCCGCGACTGCACTCCGAACGACTTGGAGCGTGTCATCGCGCTCGATGCGACGGCGTTCGGTGTGCGACGCGAGGAACTGCTGCGCGCGTTGGTGGCGCACAGCGAACGCGTGCTGGTCGCAGAAGCGGGCGGACAAGTAATCGGAGCCGGCCTGTTGCGTTCCGGCGCACGCGCAAATTATCTCGGCCCGGTGGTGGCGGATTCGCCGGAGACGGCGGCATCGTTGATCGGCGAGCTTTTGTCAGTGTCCGCCAGCGAAAATGTTTTTTGGGACATTCCAGACGCAAATGCCGCAGCGATAGAACTCGCCGTAGCGCATGGATTCGAGCGCGCACGCACGTTGACCCGCATGGCTCGCGGGGAACCGCGCGTAATACATCAAACACAGCACATCTTTGCCATCGCCGACCCGGCGCTCGGCTGACTCGGTCTGTAATCGCAATCTGTCTCGCGCGGCGGCTAGATGCCTCGCCAAATTGAGAACTGGAATTCCATCCGACTATTTCGCTTCGCGCGGCCGGCGCACGACGACTTCGATCGCCGTCTTGTTTTTCGCGATCATGTTGGCCGGCAGAATGCCGCGCCAGTTTGTGTTCGGATAAATCACCGCGCCGCGCCCGATGATGCTGCCGGGGTTCAGCACGGCGTTGCAACCGATGTCGGCATCGTCGCCAAGCAGCGCGCCGAATTTGCGCAGGCCGGTGTCGAAGGGCTGACCGTCAATTTCGACGGTGATGTTGCCGGGAAACGCTTTGAAGTTCGAGAGCACCACGCCCGCGCCGAGGTGCGCCTTGCGGCCGAGAATGGAGTCGCCTACGTAGTTGAAGTGCGGCACTTGCGCGCCGTTGAACAACAGCGAATTTTTCAATTCGCTGGAATTTCCGACGACACAGTTGTCCCCGACGATGACGTTTTCACGCAAGTAGGCGTTGTGCCGGATCTGGCAGTTTTTACCAATGATGGCCGGGCCTTTGATCATCGCGCCGTCTTCGACGACGGTGCCTTCGCCGATGAAAACCTGTTCACCCACGTAGGCGCGTCCTTCGCAGCGATTGCGGAGTTCGGGTTTGAGTTGACTGCGCAAATACTCCGGCAGCTTCTTCAAAGCATCCCAGGCGAATTGGCAACCGTCGAAAAGCGCGGCGTGTTCGGTCTGCGACAAATCAAAAAAATCAGCGGCGTTGAACATGCCGTCAAGTTAAGCAAACCGGCTCGCGTCGCAAGCTTTTGCAGCTTATGTTCAAAAAATTTCGCTCGCTTGAAATGCCCCTCTGGCTAGTCTCAAAGATGTTTCCTCGAAGCCGAAGAATGAGCACTAAACAAAAGGCCAATCCATGAGCGACGCACCTACTTTCGACACTCCCAAACGCCTTATCTCCCTCGATGCCTACCGCGGCTTTGTGATGTTTCTCATGGCCGGAGAACTTTTCCGACTGTCCCGCATTTCGGCTGCGCTGCCGGACAGCGGCTTCTGGAAATTTCTCGCGTACCATCAGAGCCATGTCGATTGGGTCGGCTGCTCGCTGCATGACATGATTCAACCATCGTTCAGTTTCATGGTCGGCGTGGCACTGCCGTTTTCAATAGCGAGCCGTCTCAACCGCGGCCAAACCGCTCTGGCGATGACGGGCCATGCCATCTGGCGTTCGCTGATTTTGATCTTCCTCGGCGTTTTTCTGCGCTCGGTCGGTCACGCGCAGACCAATTT
>JACPZS010000212.1 GCA_016195385.1 Verrucomicrobiota bacterium | reverse complement strand
CATCGCGCACAATACGCTCCGCATCCCCGGTCACTTCCATGTGACGGTGGTCGGTGGCACGACGCTGGCCTTCATGGGACTGACCTACTACGTGGTGCCGCTGTTATGGCAGCGCGAGTACATCTTCAAACCGCTGGCGCGCTTGCAGCCGTATCTCTTCGGCATCGGGATCGTTACCTTGTCGGTGGGCATGTCGTTCGCCGGCTCGATGGGCGTGGCCCGGCGCAGTTGGGATATTGAAGCCGCCGGTTCCATCTACGGTCCGACGGCTCATTTGTTCCTCGGTCTCGTCGGCATCGGTGGCATCCTGGCGTTCACTGCCTTGTTCCTCTACGTCGGGCTGACGGTCGGCACTCTGTTCTTCGGACGCCGCATCGTTAACCGGCCGATGGAAGATTGGGGCACGCCCAAAGTTCTGAGCACTTCAGCGGGTCATGACCATTCGGCTCCGGTGCCGGCCTATGCGGGCGGAGCCGCCGCCGTGGCCGAAGCCCACCCAACCCAGGGCACCATGGTGCTCGCCGTCGTCTTCCTGATCAGCTTCGCAGTCTATTACTTCGCGAACTGGAAGGCGCTGGCGGACGTGTGGCCGGTGCGGTGAACCGCCGTCGATTGTCGCCATGACCACCCAAGCCCTCACTCCCGGCCGCTTCGAGCGCGCCGTCCTGCGCTTCAGCCGAATGCTGTCCGGCGGCAGCTTCGCCGCATTCGCACTCTGCGTGCTCCTGTTCTACGAAGTCTTCGTCGTCGTGATGACCTTCGCGCCGATTAACAGCGGCGCGCTGGGCGGATTCCTCGAAGAGTTCCGCATCCGCTGCTTCCAATTGGAACCCAAGACCGGCTGGATGAAGTGGAGTTCCGTGGCGGTGATGCTGGGCGAACCGCTGCCGCTCGTCGGCATCGTCTTCTTCATCTGGCGCGCGCAGATTCACGAACTGTGGCAGACCAATCGCCGCGCCGTGTTCCCGATCGCCTCAGTGGCGCTGTTGCTCGTTAGCGTGCTCGGCGCGGGTCTCGCGGGCCTGGGCCGCGCGGAACCGGTGCAGCGCGAACTGCCGTTTCCCGCCGACCGCCTGCGCAGCGAACTGCCGATGCCGGCCTTCAAACTGACCAACCAGGATGGCTTGCCGGTCACGCCCGCCGACTTCAAGGGTCGCGTCACGCTCGTCACCGCGGTCTTTTCCACCTGCACGAAGACCTGCCCGATGATGCTGAAGAAAATCCGCGACGTGCTCGATCAACTCACGCCTGCCGAGCGCGCTGAACTTTCCGTCGTGGCCTTCTCGCTCAGTCCCGAGGCCGACACGCGCGAGTTGCGCACGATGATCACGAAGGCTTACGGCTTTGACACGACGCAGTTCCACTTCGTCAACGGCGTGCCCGCCGAGATGAACGCCTTGCTCGACCAGTTGAACATTGGACGGATGCGCGACGACAAGACCGGTGAGTTGATCCACTCGAACCTGTTCATCCTTCTCGACCGCGAAGGACGCATCGCCTACCGCCTCTCGTTGAGCCAGCGGGAGCAATCCTGGCTGGTTTCGGCCGTGCGCGCCTTGCTGACGGAGAAAGCGAAGTGATTCAGTCGCATGACTGAAACTTCCTCCATGCTCGACCGGCCAACAGGCGGCGCGCCTTCGGTAACTCCCCTCACGCCAAGCGTGCGCGGTGAAGCCTTGCTGCGCTGTTTCGAGAACCTCTGGCTCCGACTTGATAGACTCACGGAAAATTTCCTGCCCGCGGCTTTGAATCCCTTCGGCCAGCTCGGCGCCATCGCCAACACCTGCCTCATCGCCGCGGTTGTCTCGGGCATCGCGCTGCTCATCTGGTACACGCCGAGTGTGACCCAGGCCTACGACTCGCTGGAGAAGCTCCGCGCCGGTTCCTGGCTCGGCCAACTCGTGCGCTCGCTCCATCGCTACAGTTCGGACGGCTGCATCTTTTTCATCCTGCTCCACGCCGCGCGCATTGTGAGCCAGCGGCGCTTCACCGGCGCGCGCTGGATCGCCTGGGTCACGGGCATCCTCATGCTGGCCGCGCTCTGGTTCATCGGCTGGACCGGCTACTGGCTGGTCTGGGATGTGCGCGCGCAACATGCCGCGCTCGGCACGGCGCGGTTCATCGATCAACTCCCCATCTTCGCCGAACCGATGTCGCGCTCGTTCCTCACCGACGAAAGCGTGCCGTCGCTCCTGTTCTTCCTGATTTTTTTCGCGCACATGCTCCTGCCGCTCTCGATTGGAATCGGGCTTTGGTTGCACCTGATGCGCGTGAACCGGGCCCGCCTGCTGACGGGGCGTGCGATGACGCTTTGGATCATCGGTTCGCTCATCGTGGTTTCGATGCTGCTTCCGGCCACCAGCGCCAGCCCGGCGCAGATGACTGTCAAGGCTCAGCGGTTCACCATCGACTGGTGGTACCTGTGGCCGGTGGGCCTCACGGATCGGCTCGGCGGCGGCGCGCTGTGGGCTTTCTTCCTTGGCACCGGACTCCTGACCCTCGCCGCACCGTGGTGGATGGCCCGCCGCCGGCTCGCGCCCGAATGGAAAGCCGAGGTCGATCTCTCTCGCTGTTTCGGCTGCACGCTTTGCTCGAAGGATTGTCCGTTCAACGCCATCACGATGGTGGCGCGCGAGGACGGCAAGGCGTTCGAGGTTCAGTCGCACATTGATCCGGCGCTCTGCGTCGGCTGTGGTGTCTGCACCGGCGCGTGCGATTCGCAGGCCATCAACCTGCCGGCGCTCGACAGTCGTGCGCTGGAGAAGCGCCTCAACGCCTGGATCGACGCGACGAAAGCGCGCGGCGAGAAACCGATGGTCGCGTATTGCTGCGAGGAATCCGGCGCCGGACATCTGCGCGTGAATGCCGACGGCACTTCAGCCGAACTGCCCGGCTATCGCGTTGAGCGCGTGCCGTGCGTCGGCTGGATCAGCGCCGTGATGCTGGAACGCCCGTTGAAGCGCGGCGTCGAAGGCATCATGGTGATCGCCTGCGGCGACGCGGACCCGGTGGCGCGCGACGGCTGCCAGTGGTTCGAGCAGCGCATGAACGGCCAGCGCCAGCCGGCCTTCGATCCGGGCAAGGCGGACGCCGCGCGTGTGCGCCTGGTTCATCTCGACCGGACCAGGAACGCATCGCTCGCCAACATTGCGCGGGAGTTCCGGGCCAATCCCGCCGGGCCGAAGACATCCGCCGCCCGTCGGCACGCGCTTCGAGTGGCCGGCGGCCTCGGCCTGGCCATCGTTCTGGGCGCGGTGACGTGGCTGTTCAGCAACCTGCCGTATCGCACGCCACATTCGCCGGAGCCGGAACTCGTGGTGTCCTTCAACCACCACGGCGCGATTGTGGACGCGCGCAAACTGACCAAGGAGGAACTGGCCAAGCGTCTTCCGCACATGCGCGCCCAGGTGAACGTGACGCGCGAACGCGTGCCCGTGCGTCTGCGTGTCCAGGTCGATGGCCAGACCGTCCACGACCGCTCCTACCAGAGCAAAGGCCTCTCGCATGACGGCCCCAGCATGGCTGTGGTCCGGTTGCCAGTGACACGCGGCCCGCACACCGTGACGGTGGAATTGGCCGATACCGCCGACACAAACCAATTAACCCTGCGCTGGAGCGAACAAGTTGAGTTTAAGGAAAACCACCAGCGCGTCGTCCTGTTCGACACCAAAGCTGGCTTCTCGCTGCATTGAAAACTGTTTGATACCCGACTGTGAACTGAACCACATACCATCACTGACTCATGGCCGTTCTTGACGCGGGTCAAGCTTCCCATTGGAAAAGCTGATAAGGTTGCCGTCGTTCCATGGCGACCCACAACCCGGCCTCCATGAAGTCTCACTATGCCTGAATCAAATCCCAATCAAGCTTCCGGACTGGACATCAACGCAGCAGGGCAGGGCGAGCGCTCTCGGGCAGGCTGGGCCTCGTGGCTCGCGCGGTTCAGCATGGCGGTGTTGTTGTTCGAGACGATCACCGGCCTGGCCATCACGCTCGCGCCATTTCATCCATCGGTGCAATACGGCGTGCTCCTCCACACCGCCCTCGGCGCGCTGACGCTGCTGCCGGTGGCGTGGTACTGCCTGCGGCACTGGCTGGATTACCGGCACTGGGCGATGTCGCACGTGACCGTGCTGGGCTACGTGGCGCTGTGGGGATTGGTCGTGTGCTCGGTGTCGGGGTTGGTGCTGATGGGCGAAGCGGTGTTGGGGACGCGCACTTCGGCGCTGTGGCGACAGGTGCATCTTATCTCGACGCTGGTGATGCTCGCGGGATTGGCGCCGCACCTGTTCTTCGTGTGGGTGAAGTCGCGCAAGAGCGAGGCGGCCCCGGCGGCGCGCGGTTACGTCTGGCAATCGCTCGGCGCGGCGGCGCTGGGAGTCGTGCTGGTCGGCGCAATGCCCGCGCTGTATTCCGGCGTGAAATACGTGAACAAGTTTCCCGCCGACTACAGTTTTCTTTACGGCTCGAACCGCCCCTTCGCGCCAAGCCTGGCGAAGACGGACACGGGCGGCGCGTTCGACGGGCGTTCTCTGGCCGGCTCGCATTCGTGCGGCACGGCGGGCTGCCACGAGCAAATCGTCGGGGAGTGGCAGCCGAGCGCGCACCGTTACGCGGCGATGGACAAGGTGTTCATGAGCATCCAGGACGTGATGGCCAAGCAGAACGGCGCGGAGTCCACGCGCTACTGTGGCGGCTGCCATGACCCCATCTCGCTCTTCAGCGGCACGAAAAACATTTTCGTCGAGAACCTCACCGGCATGCACGGATACCAGGAAGGCGTCTCGTGCCTGGCCTGCCACGCGATTCGCGAGACGGACATCAAGGGCAACGCGAACTACACCGTCACTCAGCCCCGCGAATATCTCTGGCAATGGCAGACGAACGGCGTGGCGAAACTCGCGCGCGATTTTCTCATCCGCAGCTACCCGGCCGAGCACGGCAAGCTGGCCAAACGCTCGTTCAAGAAGCCCGAGTATTGCGCCGCCTGCCACAAGCAGTTCATCGATCAGGAGGTCAACCGCGTCGGCTGGGTGCAGCTCCAGAACCAATACGACAACTGGGCCAACTCGCACTGGAACAAGAAGGGCGACCCGCGCAAGACCGTCGAGTGCCGCGAGTGCCACATGCCGCTGGTGGACTCGTCCGATCCAGCCGCCGGCGACGCGCTCGACTACAACCGCACGCCCGGCGACAGGAAACATCGCAGCCATCGCTTCATCGCGGCGAACACGATCATCCCGAGCGCGCAACGCGCCGAGCTGCCCGGCTGGGAAAAGCATCTCCAACTCACCGAGCAGTGGCTCAAGGGTGATCTGCCCGTGCCCGAGATTGCGGACAAATGGGCCAACGGCCCCATCGTCACGGTGCAACTCAGTGTGCCATCCGCTGTCGCCCCCGGCGAAGAAATCCCGCTCAAGGTCACGATGGGATCGAACAAGGTCGGCCATGATTTTCCGACCGGCCCGCTCGACATCATCCAGAGCTGGCTTGAGATCACGGTGACGGATGACCGGGACCGCGCGGTCTGGGTTTCCGGCAAGCGCGACGCGAAGAACTTCATCCAGCCCGGCACGTTCCTCTTCAAGGCCGAGCCGGTGGACCAGCACGGTAATCTCATCGACCGCCACAATCTTTGGGAGATGGTCGGGGTACGCTATCGCCGCGCGCTGTTCCCCGGCTACTCGGACCAGGTGCAGTTCCAGATTCCCTGTTCCGGCGCGCTCGCCAAGGACGGCACGAACGCCCCTGCCGCGCGCGCGGATGCGTTCGATGTCCCGGCCCCGTCCGTCCCGGCGCTCAATGCGCCCGGCGAATACCGCATCGTCGTGGCGCTGAACTATCGCAAGGTCGATCAGTTTCTCTTGAATTTTCTCTACGGTGAAACGAACAAGCTGACCTCGCCCGTGACCGAGATCGCGCGGGCCACCGCCACGGTGAAGGTGAAACCGAAGCAGCAGGCGGCGGTGAGCGGGCCACCCGAGAATGTCGTGGGTACGCTGAAGGGGGCGAAGTGATATTGAGTGCCGAGAGCCGGAAGGCTCCTTCCGCTCCAGCCCCAACGGGGCTGCGTCCCAAAGCCCAGGGTTGCCACGCGGTGGCTACCCTGGGTGGGAGGTTGGAAAGCGAAACCAACCCCAACGGGGTTGTGGCGGACTGTGGCCGAAGATTGGACGCAACCCCGTTGGGGTTGATGATCAGCGTGGCGTTCGTTCCCAGGGTAGGTGCTTCGCACCAACCCTGGGCTTTGGGACGCAGCCCCGTTGGGGCTGAATGGCAAGGCTCGGACTGGAGGACATTCACCTGTCATGGTTGACGCGGCATCCGCTCCCCTCAGCCCCCGCCGCCGCCGCGTGCGCCTCACGATGACGGTGTTGTCCGTGGTCACGTTGCTCGGCACCGCTCTCGGCGCGCTGATCTACTTCAAGACCCGACCCGTCGCGTATCGTCCCGACGAACAAAGCGCCGACATCACCAGCGACCTCGCGCGCAACCTGCCGCCCGAGACGCCGAAGCCGCGCTTCACCGACGTCACGCGCGCCGCAGGCCTGGGTGAGTTTCGCAACTTCACCGGCGCGCGCACGGGAGAGATGCCCGAGGACATCGGTCCCGGCCTGGCGTGGGCCGACTTCGACAACGACGGCGACGACGACCTTTTCCTCGTGAGCGCGGGCGGCGCGTTGAACGTGCCGGAGAATCAACTCCAGCCCTGCGCGCTCTTCGAGAACCTCGGCGACGGCACTTTCCGCCGCACCGCCGCGTTCCCCGATACGCGTATCCACGGCAACGGCGCGGCCTGGGCTGATTACGACGGCGACGGTTTTCTTGACCTCGTGGTGAGCGGCTTCAACGCGCTGCTGCTGTTTCATAACGAGGCGGCGGAAGGCGGCGGTCGAAAGTTTGTGCGCGACCCGCGCCTGCCGAATCCGCCCGGCTTCTGGACCGGCGTTTCGTGGGGCGACTACGACAACGACCGCGCGCCGGACCTTTACGTGTGCGGCTACATCAGCTACGTGGTCTCGGACGAGGACCGCCAGAAGACGTCGCAGCAAGTTGGCTCGATGGTGCCGTTCACCCTGAACCCGGCGTCCTTCAATGGGGGAACCAATATGCTCTTCCACAACAACCGCGACGGCACGTTCACCGATGTCGCGCCCGCGCTCAAGGTGACGAATCCCGAGGGCCGGAGCCTCGGCGCGCTCTGGCATGACTTCGATGAGGACGGCTGGCTCGACCTCTACGTGGCGAACGACATCTCGGACAATGTTTTCTTCCACAACCTCGGCGGGAAGTTTGAGGACATCAGCCATCCGGCGCTCGTGGCGGATTACCGCAGCGCGATGGGCCTGGCGGTGGGCGATTACAACCGGGACGGCGACGATGACATGTTCGTCTCGCACTGGGTCGCGCAGGAGAACGCGCTCTACGACAACACCTGGGCGGATTTCAACTTGAAGCCCGGAGCGCGGCTGTCCTCAGCCGCAGCGGCACCGAACGCGACGAACGCGGTTCGAAGCCAGCACGGTTCCTTCCCCCTCACCCCGGCCCTCTCCCCAGGGGAGAGGGAGAATCGCTCGCCGGGAATCGGCGAATCTGGAGTCGCTCGTCGTGCGGGAGCGTCAGGAGTTGGCGAGAATCGGAAGGCGTCGCTCCCTCTCCCTGAGGGAGAGGGCCGGGGTGAGGGGGAACAAGATGCCCGAGCTGCTGTCGCCTCTGGCCCGCCAAGCGCCTCAATCGGAAATCGCCAATCGGAAATCGCCAATCCAAAGTATCCGCTTCGCTTCATGGACATCGCCGACCAGAAGGGCCTCGGGCAAATCGCGCTGCCTTACGTCGGCTGGGGGACGGAATTTGTGGACTTCGACGGCGACGGCTGGCTCGACCTCGTCGTCGCCAACGGCAGCACTCTCGAAGAAGACGGCCCCGCGCCGAAGAAGCTCAAGCCGCAGGACACTTTGCTCTTCTGGAATCGGCGCGGCGAATACTTCCACAACATCGCCCCGCTCCACGCCGGCCTCAGCGAGAAGCACGTCAGCCGCGGTCTGGCCGTCGCCGACTTCGACCACGACGGTGACATGGACTTCATCATCGCCGATCTTGGCGAAGGCGTGCGGCTTTTCCGCAACGACATGCAGACCGGCCATTGGCTGAAGATCCGCCTCCGCAGCCGGAATCATTTCGGCAAACCGCTGGGTTTTGGCGACGGCTCCAAAGTCATCGCGCATGTCGGCGCTGTGGCGCTGCGTCGGAGCGTGACCAGCGTCAGCTACCTTTCGCAGGGCAGTCGCACGCTGCACTTCGGCCTGGGCGCTGCGACGAAGGTGGACCGCCTCGAAGTCCGCTGGCACGCCGGCGAGACGAACTTCTTCGAGGGCCTCGACACGGACGCAAGCTACGAAATCACGGAAGGTGAGGCGACGGTGAAGCGCTGGAGCGCCGCTCTCCCGAGGCGCAGCGCTTCCCAAAGCGGGAACACGCTGAACACTTCAATCGCCCCAACTCCTCCCCAGCCTGCTGCGGCTCAGGAGAGCCGCGCTCCGACCACAACGGACAAGCAGCGCACGCTGGACTTCTGGAACAAGCAACGCGCCGCGATGAACGCCATGAAGATCGAGAAGGACAACGCGAAAGCCATCCCACTCTTCCGGGAAGCCCTTGCCTTGAATCCCGCGCACGAAGATTCGCTCTATTACCTCGCGTCCTGCCTGGCCGGCCAGGGCGACACCGACGGCGCGCTCGCGCAGCTCGCCGAACTCAAACGCCTCAATTCGCAAAGCCAGCGCGCGTTCGCCCAGTGGGGCACCCTGCGCGCCATGTCCGCGAAATCCCCCGTCGATCTTCAGGCCGCCGAGGAATCGCTCGCCCGCGCCCACGCCATCAACCCCGAAGAAACCGGCGCGCTGCTGGTCCTCGGCGAAGTTGCGTTGCTCCGCGGCGAAACAAAGCTGGCCGACGAACGACTTGCCGCCGCCTGCCGCACAAATCCCAAAGCCGTCGGCGGATTTTTCCTGCGCGGCTACCTCGCCTGGAAACGAGGAGACGATGCGAGCGCGAAGAAACTTCTCGAAGAAACCCGCACCGCCCTGGGCAAGGAATGGCAACCCAAAGGCGCGACCAGCGAAGGCGACGTGAAACAAAAGCAGCACGTCGAGAAAACTCCGCTCACGCACTTCTGGGAAAGCTGGGATGGTTCCACCGAACCAGCGCGTTCATTCGGGACTCTGGACTCATTCCTGAATAGCGCACTGCATCCGTGAGAGCGTTACGGCGGCGCCCAGCTACCTACTCGTCGCGTGGTCCCGGCCAGAGCCCGGTTGCATCGTTTACTTCCGGCGCGAATGAGTTTAAGCCTGTGGCCGGCATGACGACCACACTGGCTGGACTCAAACAAATCGGGATAGCCAACGCGCTGCGAAGCTGCCAGCTCTTTGCCGGGATTTCCCTGCCGGAACTGAACGCCATCGCGGAGATCACCGTGATCAAACCCGTTGCCAAAGGCAGCTATCTGTTTCACGAAGGCTATCCGTCCCAGGGCTTCTATATCGTGCAGACCGGCGCCATCAACGTGCATCGCGTCAACGCCGCCGGGAAGGAACAGGTCATCCACGTCTTCCGTGCCGGCGAATCGTTCGCGGAAGGCACGCTCGCGACGGAGAAGGGTTACCCCGCCGACGCGCGGGCGGTCGAGGCGTCGCAGGTGTTGCTCGTGCAGAAGATCGGTTTTCTCGCGCTGCTGAAGCGGCAGCCGGAACTCGCGTTGCGGATGCTCGGTTCCATGAGCGCGCACCTGCGCATCCTGGTGGGCCAGCTTGAGGATCTGACGCTGAGGGATGTCGAGACGCGCTTGGCCAACTGGCTCGTGAAGCGCTGCCCCAATCCGGCCAGCGACAAGCCCGTCCGGATCGAACTGCCGATGACCAAACGGATCCTCGCCGCCGAACTCGGCACCGTGAGCGAAACTTTCTCGCGAACGCTCGCCAATTTCCGCAAACGGAAGCTTATCGCCGTGAAAGGTAAAATCATCATTGTGCGCTCTCCGGCAAGACTCGCCGAGTTGCTTCGTAAGAACCTCGGCGAGTAATCATCGTTTTCACCGTGATGATGAGGGGGTTCTTCGGTTGGACGGCCGCTTTCAACTCGACAAGCATCACCAGCCGGTCAACTCGCCTTTCTGCTCCGGCTTGCTGTATCCGCTCAATTGAGTTGCAGTCAGGGTTGCTGAACTCGAGGTTGGCTGCCTTGGAGGTTGTCATGAACTGGCGGAATCTTGATCTCGGTCAAGGCCGCATATATTACGTAGGCGTATTAAGTGCGGCATGACTGGCACACTAGCCGGATTTCAAGATGTTCGTTACACCTGAACCTCATCTCGCATCCATCTCATGAACACCAATCCTTCATTCCTCTCCCACACCAGCTACGACGTCGCCGTGATCGGCGGTGGACCTGGTGGCGCCGCCCTCGCCACGTTCCTGGCGCGCAACGGGCATCGCTGCGTCATCTTCGAGCAGTCGAAGTTTCCGCGCTACCACATCGGCGAATCCCTCATCCCGCACACCCACGGCATCTTCGAGCGCCTTGGCCTGCTGCCGCAATTGTGCGCGTCCGCCTTCCCTGTGAAGCACAGCGTGCGCTTCGTGTCGGCCAGTGGAAAGGAGTCCGTGCCGTTCTATTTCTCGGAAACCATTCCCGGCGAACGCGCGCGCACCTGGCAGGTCGAACGCAGCGAGTTCGACCGCATGATGCTCGGCCACGCGCGCGCCAACGGCGTCGAAGTTCACGAGCAAATCTCCATCGACAAGGTGCTCTTCGAGGATTCCTGCGCCGTCGGCGTGCAAACCGTTTCTCCGGACGGCTCGCGCGCGGAGGTGCCAGCGAAGGTCGTGGTCGATGCCTCCGGACGCGCGTGCGTCATCGGGCGGCAACTCGGACTACACGCTCCATTGCCCGAGCTGCGGAAGGCTTCGGCGTGGGGCTATTATCGCGGTGGCAAGAGGCTGCCCGGCATTGACGCCGGCGAGACCACCATGTTCCTCATCCCCGGCGGTGGGTGGTTCTGGTACATCCCGCTGCCGGACGACATCGAGAGCGTCGGCGTCGTGGCCGATCCCGAATACGTCTTCTCGCAGTCCGACGACATGGAGGCGGCCTTCACGCGCGAAGTCGCCCTGTGCGCGCCGCTGGCGGATCGGTTGTCCGCCGCCCAACGCGTCGGTCCCGTGCGCGGCTCGCGCCATCTGGCCTACCTCAACCGCCAGACCTGCGGCGACGGCTGGGTAATGATCGGCGACGCCCGCGCGTTTCTCGACCCGATTTATTCGTCGGGCCTTTACCTTGCGCTGGGATCGGCGGAACTCGCCGCGCAGTGCATCGACGACGCCTTGAGGCACGACGACATCTCCGCCGCGCGTCTCGGTGCCTTCGAGTCGGCGCTGTGGAAAGGCGTCGATGTCGTGCGCCGCCTCATCCACGCCTTCTACGATCCGAACTTCAGCTTCCCGAAATTCGCCGAGCGATTTCCGGAACATCGCGCCGCGCTCATCGACTGCCTGGTTGGCGATGTCATCAAGGACATGAGCGCCTTCACCGCCGCGCTGGCGCAGATGACGCCACCTCCGCCGCCGCTCGGCTCGAACATTGCCAAACCATCCGCGCCCGAACTGGCGACCTTTGCAGCGTTGCCCGTGGGATTATGGTGTAAAGAAAGCGATTAAGATCGCCAGACTTAATGGCATTCAATCTCACGCCTTCGCGTTTGAAAAAAGATGGCAGAAGATCTCTCTCGAATCTTCACGCAACATCACCACGACATTTTGCCGCACGCAACGCTCTCTGGAAAATGATGGGGAAAATTTTCGCGCGACTTATCACACGGTGAGTGCTCAATTCTCCGGGTCGGGCCGGAACACTCGCGACAGCACGCAGACCGCCCACACGACCGCGCCCGCCAGCCAGCACGCCGCGCCGTAAAGATAGTGGGTCGTCTGGATGCCCAGGAGAAAATCGCCGGAAACGCGTGAGGCCAGTCCGAGCAGCATCAGCACGACGGCAGTCGTCAGCCACGGATGGAAGTGTTCGACTTTCTCGCGCGCGCCGCTGTGACCAAGAACCACGCGCGTCGCGACTCCCGTGGTGATGAGCGCGAAGCCACCGACCAATTCGAGATGCAAAAGCGGCAGGCGTGCAGCGGAAAACCATCCTGCGGCGAGCACGCCCAACGGGATGCACACGAGTCCGGCGGTGAGCTGCCATTGCACGCCGCGCCAATGGCAGCGCAGGCGCTCCACGGGCATTTCATAGCAGAGATACGCGACAACGAAGGCCGCACGCGCTGTGCCGGCGGTGCGATTCCAACCCAGGGCTTCGAGCGCGAAGGTGATCAGGATGAGCGCGCCCGCACTGGCCGCGACGCCAGCGGCCAGTTTCCATTCGGGAGACGCAACGGCGGACTCGGGGAAGTTCCGTCGCACGCCCAGACCCAGAAATCGCGGCAGGAGAAATCCCCCGGCCCCGAGCATGCACAACAAGACGAACCCATGATAGCTCAACAGCCGCGCGAACAGGTCCAGCGGCTGGCTCAACTCCCAGCGTCGTCCGGCCAGGTGCAGGGTCGTGCCGGCGAGCGCGCTGGCGAGGGAAAGTCCCACGAGGACGAAACTCGGCGGGGGTCGATCCATTCCGCCGTGACAGCGGTTCTTCAGCATGGCGAACCAGAGCACGATTTCGCCGACGAAGATTCCATCCGCGAGAGTGTTCATCCCGACGGTGTTCGCGACGACGTTGCCAAGAAACAGCGCGAGTAGGGCAAAGGCTTCGCGCGCCGACAGCGGCCGGGCCTCCACGAGACGTGGCATCGACGTGCCGAGAAAGCCGAAGATGAAGCCGCCGAAAAATCCTTGCACCATCAAGCGCGCGTGGCTGGGGCCGGGATAATTATCCGTCCAGCCGAGCAACAGCAATGGCCACAGCGCCACGCCGATGAGTCCTGCCAGGGTGGCGAAAGGAAAGAACAGTCGGAACGGCTCCTGATGCAAGTCGGTGAAGTTAACCCAGTGCCGGGTGTTTTGCAGCATGGTTGATGGAGTTTTCGCGGCATGGCGTGGACAACGTCCGGGCGTGGGTGGGACAATAATCGGTGCGGCAACTCCCTCGACAGGAGCGTCCGACTTGATGGAGTTTTCAAATGGCATCGCAAGTCATTGTCAACGGCGCGCCAGACCGGTGAGTTTCTGTAAATGCTCTTGTGTCCCAAGCGCGATGAGTTGGGACTGAGGCTCGACCACCGTTGCCCCGCGCGGGCGCGTATTCCAATGGCCATCGGCATGTTTGCACGCGAGCACCGTGACATCGAGTTGGTGCCGTGCCTGCACCTCCGCCAGCGTCTGGCCGGCGAGCGGGGAATCTGGCGCGACTTGAATTTGTTCGAGCAGAAGTTCCAGACCACTCGTGTGCGAAACTTCATCCAGAAAATCGGCCACGTCCGGCCGCACGAGCATCGTCACCAGGCGTCGGCCGGTGATGTGATACGGGAGGATGACGCGGTTCGCGCCGGCTCGCCGCAACTTCGGCTCGGATTCTTCGACATCCGCGCGCGCGACGATGGAAAGGTCGGGCCGGAGACTGCGTGCGGTGAGCACGATGAACACATTTTCCGCGTCGGATTTCGCGGCGGCGACGAGACCGCGCGCGCGATCGATGCCTGCCTCCTTCAATTTGCTCTCGTGCGCCGCATCGCCGTGAACGGCCAGATGGCCGGCCTCTTCCACCCTCGCGATCTTGTCCGCGCTCAGGTCGATGACGACAAAGGGCAATCCTTCCGCTTTGAGTTCCGCGACGACGTTGCGTCCCACGCGTCCATAGCCGCAGACGATGACATGATTGGAAAGTTCATTGAGCATGCGGAGTCGTCGTTGGTTGTCCCAATGCGCCCGCCATTCACCGGAAAAAAAGAAGTGCGCGAGATTGCTGAGCGCAAATGCGGCGAATACGCCGCCGGTGACGATGAGGCCCATCGTGAACACGCGGCCCGCCGGCGAGAGCGGATGCACTTCGCCAAAGCCGACAGTGCTCAAAGTGATGACCGTCATGTAAAGCGCGTCGAGCACCGACCAGCCCTCGATCCAATGAAAGCCCGCGACGCCAATCAGCGGCAACACCACCAACCCGGCAATCATCGGCAGAAAGCGATCGTAGGCGCGTTGTTTGAAGGAGCGGTTCACCGGGGTTGGGGCGACTTCGGTTCACGATTGTGCCGGTTGAATCGGTTCATGGGCCACGACGAGAAATGTAGTTGTACTCACGTCTTAACAAATAATCCCACCGCAGCGCGGCGGCCAATCATGCCTTGCCTTTGGCTGGCCGAAAGTTGGTTGTTCACACGCGAGCTTCCGGCACGCAACGCTTCCGCCAATTTCGTAATGGCAGAGTTTTCCGGAAGAGTTATTGAAGGGATTTCATGGCTGGCAAGGACGAGGAAAAGGTCGTTAGAGTGGAATCATGGGCGAGTATTTGATCGCAAATCGAAAGCGGTGGGGTTGAGCCAAGTCTCCGCGCATGGCACCGAATCACGTGCGCGGCATCACCATCGGTGCAGAAAACAATTGTTTCGCCCCGACTGGCCATTAAGGGAAGCGCCGTGCTAATTTAATTCGCCTGCTTCTGGTTTTGAGGACATCGTCTTCGCCGTGCGAAATCGATGGCAAATCTGTCTCGTCGGGCTGGTGGTTCTGGCCATGCACTCTGAAGTCCGGGCGTCGGAAGTTCGGTTACTGACCAATGGACGGATACATCTGCGTTCGGGCGACGTACCCGAATGGGCGGAATTCGCCGGCCGCACTCCTGATGGCCGGAGGCTCGATCTGCGGTTTTCGGCGCAGGCCAACGCAACCGAGGCCACGCTATTCATTCGGCAGGAAGACGTGCGCCAGGATTGGCCGATTGAACTCAACGGCAAACCACTGGGCAAGCTCTTCTTGATGGAAGCGGACCTTGTTCACACTCTGGCAATTGCGGCGGGTACGCTCAAGGATGGCGAAAACGTGCTGTCCATACTCCCATCGCGCGACAATGACGATATTGTGTTGCACGACATCGGTATCGATGTGCGGCCGATGAGGAATGCTCTGTGCGATGGGATGCTCACCGTGCATGTCACAGACCGCGCCGACGGCAAGGGACTGCCCTGCAGGCTCACCATCGTTAACACGCAAGGCGCGCTCGCGCCGCTCGCAGGCTTGAGCCCTGCCAAGATGCTGGCGGTGCGGCCTGGCGTTGTTTACACCGGCAACGGCCGGGCCGAGCTTGGCCTGCCGGCGGGTAAATACACGGTGTTTGCTTCGCGTGGATTTGAATGGAGCGTCGCGACGCAACGAGTGCAGATTGCGGTCGGCGTAACTGCGCGTCTGGATTTTCAGTTAAATCGCGCGGTGCCGACGCCGGGCTGGGTAAGTTGCGATACACACGTGCATACGCTGACGCACAGCGGGCATGGAGACGCGACGGTGGAAGAAAGGATGCTGACGCTGGCCGGGGAGGGCATTGAGTTGCCCATCGCCACGGAACACAACGCGAACTTGGACTACACCGTGGCGGCACGTCGGGCGGGTCTGACGGAATGGTTCACTCCGGTCGCGGGGAACGAAGTCACCAGTCCCGCCGGGCACTTCAACATTTTTCCGGTCGATCCTTTCGCGCCTGCGCCGGAATTCAATCTCACGGACTGGCCGCGTTTGATGAAGGGCCTGCGGGCCACGCCAAACGTGCGGGTAGTGGTGTTGAACCACCCGCGAAACATTCACAACAAGTTCCAACCGTTCGCCGCGACCAACTTCAACTCGGTGAGCGGCGACCATCTGCGGGGGCCGGAGTTCACCTTCGACGCGATGGAAGTACTGAATTCGTCGGCCCAGCAATCGGACTTCATGCTGGTGTATCGGGACTGGTTTGCGTTGCTGAATCACGGCTATCGCGTTACGGCCGTCGGATCGAGCGACGGTCACGACGTGAGTCGTTACATCGTGGGCCAGGGACGCACTTACATCGCTTGCCCGGACCGGCAGGCGGGACACATCGACGTGGCCGCGGCTTGCTCGAGTTTGCTTGCCGGACGCGCCCTCGTGAGCATGGGATTATTCGCCGACCTGTCGGTCAATAAGCGCTATCGCGTCGGAGATTTGGCGACGAAACTCGACAAGGAACTGAGAGTGACGGTGCGCGTGCTCGCGCCGCCGTGGGCGATGGTGACGAATGTTTGCTTGTTTGCCAATGGGCTCAAGGTGCGGGAACAGACGCTGGCGAACGTGCATGATAAAAACGTGACATGGAAAATTCCACGCCCTGCGCACGACATGTATCTCGTGGCGATGGCCCTCGGGCCGGGCGTGCGCGCGCCGTACTGGGCCATCCCAAGACCGTATCAACCCACGTCGCCGTATTGGGTAAGCCGGGTGATTGCCTCGACGAATCCCATCTGGCTGGATGCGGACGACGACGGGAAATTCACGGCTGCTCGCGCGTACGCGCAACGGCTTGTTCACGAACATGGCGCGGGTTCGGCGAAACTCATTTCCGCGCTCGGGCAGTTCGATGAAGCCGTCGCGGTGCAAGCCGCAAGTCTCTGCACCGAGGCGGGAGTCTCATTCGAGTCCACCGAATTTGCGGATGCTTTGAAGTCCGGCCCCGTCCATGTGCGGCGAGGATTTAATGCTTTTGCGACGACACTGCGGTGAGCGTTGGCTGGCGTGGCAGTGGCCGGCCCGGTACTTCCCAATTTGCGAACCAAGTTTACCCTTGCTCGTCCGCGCCGTCCCGCCTACGAATCATAGCGTCAATTGAACTTACCAGCACCATTGCCGCGCCGTGGCTTCGCCCCCGGGAATTCTTTCCACCAGTTGGCGGTGTGGATCAATTTTGCCTTCTGGCTGCTGCTGATCGGCGCGCTGGTCTGGACGAGCTTCTACGCGGTGCCGGCGGATTCCGTCGGCGTCGTCCAGCGCTTTGGCAAATACCTCCACACGGTTGAACCGGGGCTGCAATTCAAAGCGCCCTTCGGTGTTGATGAAGTGAGGCTCGTGCCCATCCGGCGCCAACTCAAACTGGAATTTGGCTTCGCCACGCCGGGCGCGAGCAATCCTTTCCAGCACAGCGCGGATCCGGAGATCGAAAAAGCGATGGTGACTGGCGATTTAAACGAAGCCCTCGTCGAATGGATCGTGCAGTACCGCATCAACGACGCGAAGCGTTTTCTTTTCGACGTGCGCGACCCGGAGGAAACTTTGCGCGCCGCATCCGAAGCGGTGATGCGCGAAGTCGTCGGCGACCGCACGGTCGATGAAGTGATTACCGTCGGACGGCAGGAGATCGAAACCGAATCGCGCGCGGTGCTGCAAAAAGTCGTCGAGCAATATCAACTCGGCATGAGCATCGATCTTGTGCAGCTTAAAAACGTGAACCCGCCCAAGCAGGTGCAGGCGTCGTTCAATGAAGTCAACCAGGCGCAGCAGGAGAAGCAGCGTTCCATCAACCTCGCCAGCGGTGAATACAACAAGGTCGTGCCCAAGGCGCACGGCGACGCGGCGCGGATGATTGCCGAGGCGCAGGGCTATGCGCAAAAGCGCGTCAACGAAGCCGATGGCGACGCCGCGCTGTTCACCGCCGTCTTCACGCAATATCAAAAAGCGCCGGCCGTCACGCGCCAGCGCATCTTCCTCGAAACGATGAGCGAAGTGCTGCCGAAGGTCAGCCGGAAAATCATCGTCGATGACAGGGGCCAGCAGGTGTTGCCGCTCCTGCAACTGCAACCCACGAAATAACGCGCGATGAAAATCATGCTTCGTTCCGTGGGTCTCGTCGTGGTTGCGATACTGGTGATCGTGCTGGCGAACCTTTGTTTCTACAACGTCTCCGAAACCGAGCAGGTCATCCTCACGCAATTCGGCAAGCCGGTCGGCGCGCCGATCAGCGAGGCTGGGATGCGCTTCAAACTGCCGCTGATCCAGACCGTGAGCCGCCTCGACAAACGCATCCTCGAATGGGATGGCCGCCCCAGCGAGATGCCGACGCGCGACAAGCTTTACATCGTCGTCGATACGTTCGGCCGCTGGCGCATCAGCGACCCGGCGCAATTCTTCACGCGGCTGCGCGACGAGCGCAGCGCCCTCTCGCGGCTCGACGACATCATCGGCAGCGAGGTCCGCAACGCCGTCGCCAAGCACGACCTCATCGAGATCGTCCGCACCGACAAGAATCGAAAACCTTCCCTCGACGCCGTCGCCAACCCGGATGCCGGCCAGATCACGCAATTGCTGCCCATCACGCTGGGCCGCACCGCGCTCGAACGCGAAGTGGTGGCGAAGGCCGCGCCGAAGCTGAAGGACTTCGGCATTGAACTGATCGACGTGCGGTTCATGCGGCTGAATTACAACGCGGGCGTCAGCGCGAAAATTCACGAGCGGATGATCAGCGAGCGCCAGCAGATCGCCGCGCGCTTCCGTTCCGAGGGCGAAGGCGAGGCCGCGAAAATCCTTGGCGGCAAGGAACGCGACCTTCGCCAGATCGAATCGGAGTCCTACCGCGAAGTGCAGAAGATCAAGGGCGACGCCGACGCCCGCGCCACCGAGATCTACGCGCGCGCCTACAGCGGCGGCGCGGAAGCCGCGGAGTTCCACCAGTTCCTCCGCACGATGGACACTTATCGCAAAACGCTCGACAAGGAAACCACGCTCATCCTTTCCACCGAGAGCGACCTCTTCCGCTACCTCAAGCAGGCATCGCCGACCAACCGGCCGTCCCGCTGAAAACGTCGTCGAGCGAAACTGCAGTTTTTTTGGGCGCTAGTCTGTAGTCCTGCCGTTATGGAATCAAAACCACATGGTAGAAGCGTTGCCGCAGGAGCGCTCCGCCAACATGCGTCACCGTCACGGGGCTGCCTGTGCCGGGAATGTTGTCCGCGAAGATCGTCCACGACGGCCCGGTCGGCGAAGTATCGGAGAATTCGGCACGAAAGTTTTTCCCGGAGGTGGATTGGAACGTGACCAGGATGTTGTTCCCGATGCCGGCGCGTTCAACGCTGGTGATCTGAAACGAAACACTGGCCTGATTCGGGTTCGTTCCGAGCAGAAATTCCTGCAAATTGTTGTAGCCGTCGCCATCCGAATCGATTGAGCCGTCAGCCGGGTCGTTTGGGTTCAAGCCGTACTGAATCTCCCAGTCGTCCGGGATGCTGTCGCCATCCGTATCCGTGCGGACGGTGCTCGTCGCGGTGTCGGAATTGTTCGCACTGTTGGCATCGGTGCTGTTGGCGGTGATCGTAACCGTGTTCGCCAGCAAGTACGTTGGCGGATGACTGCCACCGGCGGTGGGCGAGGCGAGAATGGTGATGAAGGCGCTCGAATTGGCCGTCATGGTGCCCAGATTGCAAACCACCGTGCTCGTGCCACTGATCGTTCCGGCGGTCGAAGACGCGCTCAGGAAGGTGAGGCCGGCGGGAATTACATCCGTTACTTTCACTCCAAAAGCCGTGCCCGGCCCATTGTTGGCCGCGATGATCGTGTAGATGAACGTGCTGCCTTGCACGACCGGATTCGGCGACGCGATCATCACCACGGAAACATCCGCCGGCGTGGTCGGCTCCGTGAGCGTGAGCGTCTGGTTGACGGCGACGTTGTTAAGCGTTTGCAGCGTGCCAGAGGGCCATTCGACGCGCAGCGTGCTGATAGTCGTGGCGTCGCCCAAGCCGAAGTGGGCGCTCGCGGCCGACCCGTCCCAGCCGTTGCCGGACGAGATTTGCCGCACTTGGGTGCGAACGACTCCGCTAATAGTCGCGGTGACTTTCACTCGCGCTCCGATCCCGCCATGGTTGGATGCCGTGCCCACACAGTTGATCGTGATCCACTTGTTGTTGTTGCCGTCATTGCGATACAGAAAATTGCTCTGCCCGACCCAATTGGCGACAAAGAGATCCAATTGCCCGTCACCGTCATAGTCGCCCCATCCGCTGCCCACGCCATTGCCTGCGTCTGTTACCAAACTGCCGGTGGTGATTTTGGTGAACGTTCCATCGCCGTTATTTTGAAATAACTCATCGCTTTCTCCATTCCATCGCGCGACGAACAAATCCAGGTAACCGTCGTTGTTGTAGTCGCCCCAACTGCAGCCGTTGGAGTCCCCCACGTCAGTCACGATGCTGCCGGTCGTAATCTTGGTGAAGGTACCGTCACCGTTGTTGCGGTAGAGAAAATTGTTCCCCAACCGGTTGGCCACGTACATATCCAATAATCCATCGTTGTCATAATCGCCCCAGGCGCAACCCACCGAATACCCAGCGTCGCCAACAATGGCACCGGTGGTGATCTTGGTAAATGTGCCGTCACCATTGTTGTGATACAGGGCGTTATTCTGATTGGTCCCGTTAGCCACAAAAAGATCGAGGTACCCATCGTCGTCGTAGTCGCCCCAAGCACAACCGATTGAGTCTTGAATGTCGGTGGCAATCGCGCCGGTCAAAACACGAGAGAAAGTGCCATCACCGTTGTTATGATACAGAAAATTGGGGCCGGGCGCATTGGCCACGTATAGATCCAGGTAACCATCATTGTCGTAGTCACCCCACGCGCACCCGTAGGACGCGCCCCCATCCGTCACGACATTGCCGGTTGTAACCTTCGTGAAGGTGCCGTCACCGTTGTTGTGATAGAGAAAGTTGTTTTCGTAGGCATTGCACACAAACAAATCTGGAAACCCATCATTGTCGTAATCGCCCCAGGCGCAACCAGTCGAGTTGCCCCCGTCGTTGACAACGCTCCCGCTCGTGACCTTCGTGAACGTTCCGTCGCCGTTGTTATGATAGAGAAAATTGTTCAACCCAAGTGCATTACTTACAAACAAATCCAGATTCCCATCGCCATCATAATCCCCCCAGGCAATGCCTTGCGAATTCCCCACATCCGTCACCACACTCCCCGTCGTAATCTTCGTGAAAGTCGTGAGAACTGTCAGAGTCGCAACATGACTGGTAACTGAGCCGTTTGCATTGCTCACCAACGCTGTGTAGCTCCCGGTCTTTGTATCGTCGGCACCGTTCACGTTGAGAGTTGTGGAGACAGCACCCGCGATGTCCGTTCCATTGAAGCGCCACTGATAATTCAAAGGCGCGACCCCCACTGCTTGGACCGAGAAAGAGACATTTGCACCGAAAACGACAGTCTGACTCTGAGGTTGAACAGTGATGATGGGGATATTGGGCGGTGGCTCGGATACTGTCAGGATTTGGTTGACGGCGACGTTGTTGAGGGTTTGCACAACACCTGAAGGCCACTCGATGCGCAGTGTACTCACCGTGGCAGTGCCCAGGCCAAAATGAGCACTTGCGGCTGACCCATCCCAGCCGTTGCCAGACGAGATTTGCCGCACCTGACTGCGAAGGTTCCCACCTATGGTCGCATCCACCTGCACTCGCACACCGACACCGTCCCGGTTGGACACAGTTCCCATGCACTGGATGGTGATCCAACTCCTTGCGTTGCCATTGTTGCGATAAAGAAAATTGTGCTGGTTGTTCCAGTTGGCCACGAAGAGATCCAACTGGCCGTCGCCATTGAAGTCGGCCCACCCACAACCGAGGGAATCACCCCCGTCGGTGACCAGATTTCCAGTTGTAATCTTCGTGAAAGTGCCATCGCCATTGTTTTGATACAACAGATTGCTTTGAGCATTCCGATCCGTGGCGAATAAGTCCAAGTATCCATCATTGTTGTAATCCCCCCAAGCGCTGCCCCAGGAATCGAACACGTCCGTAACGATGCTGCCGGCGGTAATTTTTGTGAAAGTGCCATCGCCATTGTTATGGTAGAGAAAATTCGGTTGGTTCCGATTGCCAACATACATATCCAGGAAGCCATCACCGTCGTAGTCTGCCCATGCACAACTGATTGAGTCACCGCCGTCGGTGACGATGGCCCCGGTGGTGATCTTGGTGAACGTGCCGTCGCCATTGTTATTATAGAGCGCGTTATTTTGGTTGTTGGCGTTCGCTACGAAGAGGTCGAGCCAGCCGTCGTGGTCATAATCGCCCCACGCACAACTGACGGAGTCCGCCGAGTCGGTAGCGGGTGCGCCGGCGTTTACTCTGGTGAAGGTACCGTCGCCGTTGTTGTGATAAAGGAAATTCGGCCCCAGAAGATTCGCCACGTAGAGATCGAGGTATCCATCATTGTCGTAATCGCCCCAGGCGCAGCCGTAGGAGTGCCCGACATCGGTCACAATCGCTCCTGTGGTGATTTTGGTGAAGGTGCCGTCGCCATTGTTGTGGTAAAGAAAATTGCCTGGGCCATCATTGGTCACAAACAAATCCGGAAACCCATCATTGTCGTAGTCACCCCAGGCGCAGCCGGTTGAATTGCCGCCGTCGGTCACGATGCTTCCGGTCATGATTTTCGTGAATGTGCCGTCGCCATTGTTGTGGTAGAGGAAATTATTTGCGTTGCTGCTGTTGGCCACGAACAAGTCCAGGTTGCCATCTTTGTCATAGTCTGCCCAAGCGACTCCGATGGAAATGCTAGTGTCCGTCACGATGCTGCCCGTCGTGATCTCGGTGAAAGTAGTAGCGCAAAGCGGCACCGCCAGATTCCACCCAAGTAAAAGTACAGCACACCATCCTTGATACGTAGTCTTCATAACTTTTGTTAAGTTCCGGCTCCTCACGAAGCCCCACATTTTCCTCTGCAATTTCAACTTCCGCAAAAGAGCTTTTCTACCAAGTGATACGGATTAGACAATGGCTCTAATTTGGATTTAGTAACACGGCACAACGAAACAGTGTGAAAAGCAAGCGCTAAATTGTGTCGTTTTGCGTTCGCGACGGTCTCTGCTGTGGACGAGCGACGCGAGGTTTGTTAACAGACTGGTCGGCCTGACGATGCGATTCTTGATGCTCAACTGGCGCGATCCTAAAAACCCTCTTTCCGGCGGCGCGGAAAGAGTCACGCAAGCCTATCTCGAAGCCCTCGCCGGTCGTGGCCACGAAGTTTTTTGGTTCACCAATCATTTTCCCGGCGCGGTGAAGTCCGAGCAGGTCGGGTTCATTCAAATCATTCGTGGCGGCGGAAAGGGGACTTCGATTCTGGCGGCGCGGCGCTGGTATCGCGCGCAAAAGCCCTTCGACTTGGTGATTGATCAACACCACGGCATTCCCTGGTTCGCGCCGTGGTGGTGCGGGACGAAGTGCGTCGCCTACATCCACGAAGTGCTCGGCCCGATCTGGAACTCATTTTACCCGCGGCCGTTCAGCGCGATCGGACGCTGGCAGGAGCGTTGGACGCACTGGCTTTACCGGCGAATCCCATTTTGGACTGCCTCGGCTTACACCAAGGAATTTCTTACGCGGCACGGCGTGCGCGACGTGACGATTATCCCGTATGGCGTTCATACGATGGCGTTGCCTCGACTTGAGGAAAAAGTTTTTGAACAACCGCTTCGACTCGTCGCGGTGTCCCGTCTGGCACCGAATAAACGCATCGATCACGCGATCCGCTCCCTGGCGTGCCTGCTCGATTCAGGAATCAAGGCTGAACTAACGATTGTCGGTACAGGCGAGGAAGAAGGAAAGTTGCGAGCACTGGCCGCGAATCTGCAATTAGCCGACCGAGTTGATTTTGTCGGCTCGCTTTCCGAGCAGGCGAAGGATGATCGGCTGCGCGGCGCGCATCTGCTGCTGCACACGTCCGTGCGGGAAGGCTGGGGTTTGAACGTGATCGAAGCCAATGCGATGGGCACGCCGGCCGCCGTGTATCCGGTGCCGGGCTTGATCGAATCGACGCTGCACAAACAAACCGGTTTGGTTGCGAGCGAGGAAACATCCGAATCACTGGCGGACGCAATCTCCCGGCTGCTTAAAAAGCCCGGCGAATATCAAAATTATCGGCTGGCCGCGTGGGAACGAGCGAAGACGTTCCATTGGAGTCAGGTCTTGCCGAAGGCCTGCGATTGGTTGGAAAAGCAGGCGACGCGGCCCAAATAAGAGCGGTAGAGGGCTACCGCAGTCCAAGACGCTTTCGCGATGTCCGGGGCCGTTGGGAAGTCCGCCAGGTTTTGGACTGCGCCAGACCTCTGGCGCTTTGGCAGAGCGCGGGAATTAGGCGAGGGGCAATTCCTTGTCGGTCGTAGGCGTTTGCATACTCGCATGAAAAGCGGTAGAGGGCTACCGCAGTCCAAGACGCTTTGCGTCACACAATCGGTTTACCATTCCGGCGCTGGCTCGAAGTCGTCAGGCACGTCAATTTTGTCAGTCTTGAATCGGTAGATGGTCGTTACCTGTGCGGGTGAAGCGGTTCGTTCGAACCAAGCCGCTGAACACCACGGATACTGGTTGGCCATCGGCACGAGCTTATGTTTCACCGGATTCTGATGCGTGTAGTTCAGTCGAGCGAAGTATGACTTCGGATAGGTCAGCCGCGTTTCGCGAAAATTGAACCATACTTGTCGTGCGGATGTTTGGTCCAGGCGGTTCACCCAGCCCGACGTTTTTACATGCAGCATTTTCAACATCAGCGCGAGACTTTCGGCGGTCGGTTGGTCCGTCGGGGAGTGCGCGACGAAATGGTAGTGGTTGGAGAAAACCGCCCAGGCTTCGAGTTGCCAGCCGTAGTCTCGTGTCACGGTGAGCAAGCCACGATGCAGGATGTGCAGGCGGTTTGCGCCCCGGAAGTGATGGGCTTTCCGATAAGTGCTGGCAGTGACGAAGAACGTACCTTGCGTCGCAAGCTGATGTGTCGGCGCGTGGGGCCACGGAGTCTTCGTCTCGGGCATGACGGACGGTATCAGTGTGAGAGGCAGATGCGCAATCTCGAGGGTGAGTTGGCGCGTGAGGATTTCCTGGCTGTCGGAAAAAGCGGTAGAGGGCTACCGCAGTCCAAGACGCGCTCGCGATGTTCGAGTGCGTCGGAAGCTCCGCTAGGTTTTGGACTGCGCCAGACCTCTGGCGCTTTGGTGTGGCGTGTGCAAAGGGCGAATCCATGCCGGTCGTGCGTGCCTGCACGTTCGGGAGAAAAGCGGCGGAGGGCCGCCGCTCCAAGACGCTGCGCGAGTGTTGAGGCCGCTGTGGAGTCCGCCAGGTTTTGGACTGCGCCAGCCCTCTGGCGCTTTGGCAGCGGGCCTGCGACGGATAAAGTCAAATCCCTTTATGCCGCCTGCAATTGAATCACGGCGCTGGCGGGCGCATCGCCTTTTTCGTTCGTGGCCACGATCTGCAGTTGCACCGTTGCACCCGTGGGCACGCCGGTGATCTGCGCGTCGCTGTCATCCACGGTCGCGGCGAGCGTCGGCTGGGCGTCCACACCCACGACTTGTTTGAGCACTTTGTAGCGCGCGGCGCGCACGGCGTCCGGCCAATCCACCAGAATGATACCGCCGGGTTGTGCCGTGGCCGTGACTTCTGTCACTGGCTCGGGCACGCGCGGGTCGCCCGGGATGCGGTCGATGAACTTGAGCCAGCGCGGGTCGAGCGGGTCCAACACGGATTCCAACTCGCGATAAAGGCAGTTCAGTTTTTTGTCCAGCGCTGCTTCCGTCGTGCTCCGGGCGTTCATGTTTGTGCGTGTATCCAATTTGCGGTCGTCCACCCCCGAAGTGGCGTCCGTCAACGCCGTGAGCAGCGCGTCCGCGCGAGCCGCAGTGAGCACTACCTCCGGCGTGGTCATTTCGCGGTCTGGGTTGTTCGTGAACCACACCTTCACTGATTCCAACGCATGCGCGCGGCTCGCATCCGTTTTCGGAAGGGCGAGTGTGCCATTGTCAAAACCGATCTGCGCCCAGGACGCTGACCAGGAATTGCCCAGAAACGTCGTCAGATAATCCCGCGCCGAGGTGATAAACGCGTCGGCATTCTGCCGTGCTGTTTGCAACGTCTGATACCCTTCGCGTTTGTCGTGGCGTGAAGTGTTAAAGCCCAGGCGATCGGCCTTGGCGGCCTGTAGCACGGGACCGTAATTTGCCGCCGTCACATGTGTCAGCCCGAGTGTAGCACCCAAAGCCGTCAAACCCTTCCCGGCCTTTTCGGCCAGCCGATAAAACTCATTTCGATTTTCATTCATAGTGATTCGCTGATTAGCCAGAGCCATGCCAACCGCTCCGAGCTCGGACTTGCCGGGGATTCATTCAATCCACCACGGATTGTGTCAGCCCCTCCTTTTGCCATCCCAAATGCACACGTAATCGAGTGCAGAATTATTTTAAGGCCCCGTGTGGAATGCCATTCCCGCGCGGCTGCGCTAGTGAAACTGTCTCAATTCAGGACACCCGTGTCTCAAAGTAGGACACGAAAAGCAAATTTCACGATGTCCCGCGTTCGCCGGAGTACGTGAAAAGCAAATTTATCGATGCCCCGCGTCTGCCGGAGTACGTGAAAAGCAAATTTCACGATGCCCCGCGTCTGCCGGAGTACGTAAAAAGCAAATTTTACGATGTCCCGCGCCCGCCGGAGTACGTGAAAAGTAAATTTTACGATGTTCCTCGCCGGCGATACATGGTTGCTAAAGGATTAGTGCGTCGAGTGAAACACGGCAGATGACCAACCGACGGATTCTGCAGTACGCCGCAAAAAACCGTGGCGGTTTCATTTCTTGATTCGGTTGAAGGATCTTCGGTTTCGGAAATCAAAATTCTTGTTCCACGAAGAGAACATGAAAGCTTCAATCATCCGCGCGAGACCGGGAACCGTCTCAAGAACGCCACGTTTGAATTTCTGGATCGATCGCGAAAGCCGGATCGCCACTTGCGACTTAAATTGTTCCGGATCAGCGGAGTACTGATTCCAAACCTCGAAGTAATCGCTTTGTTGCGGCGCTTCCAAAAGCACGGGGACTTCGGCCACTTTTTTGGCGCGTAGGAAGATTAGGAGGGGAAAATTATTGACGAGCGTAACTCGCGCCCGGACGGCTTCGGGATCCGAAACCTCAAACCAGCGTCGGCGCGGTCCATATTCCACAGCGACCATGCGCTCAACTCGGAAACCATTTTTCGGCGACAAGACGCGGAAAAAAAGTTCCGGACTGAATTGATAAAAGCCGTGGCCAAAATAATTATTGGCGGTGGTAAAGGCGAAAAAATGGCCACCGAGTTTCACCATCTCCATGCAGTTGCGGATCGCCATCGGAAAATTGAACACGTGCTCCAACGTGCCGGCGTCGCAAACGGTGTCATAGGCTTGGCGCAGGCGATCCGGGATGGGCTGATTTAGGTCGTGAAGCAAAGTCGCGCCTTCAAAGCTGGACGCATCCATCGTGTCCAGTTCTTTCGCTCCCAGCACTTCCCAAAAGGCTTCACTGTAGCGCGGATATTCGCCTTCCATGAGTTTCGGGTAAGCGTCCGGTTTCAAGCCCCATCTGGTCAGCAACGCGCGCGACTCGCGATTACTTGGCAGGTAGTGCTGTCGCCCAAGGGTGACGCATTTTTTGAAAGACACACCCTGCTGCAAACTCTCGAGCAGGAATCGGGTTGTTTCGGTATCGATGGCCATGGTTTAGCGCTTGAAATGGTTCGGCGCGGGACAAAAAGTTGCTAGGTCGGTCTTCCGGTTGTTTAGGTTCTCCCGCCCGAAGCGGTCATTACTGATTCTTTCCCGATTTGTTTCGACGCTTTCTTCCGGAACAGCAGGAATGATGGCTCGCCGAAGTCGTAGCGCACGTAGTGGTAAATTTTCAGGTGAAAATCCACCGGCTCAAGATCCGGAAACTTGGCAGCGACGTATTCGCGCCATTGCGTATTGGACATGCGCGTCTGGTGCAGCTCGACGCCATCCACGACGCTGGAAAGTGAATTAGTCGAGGCAATGAAGCAGCCGCCTTCGACGAGATGCGCGCGGATGTTGTCGAACAGCGCGGGCAGGTCCTCCGGGCGAATGTGCTCGAGCACCTCCCACGCGGTGATGAGATGGAACTTATGGTCCGCCTGATTGCATTTCACACGAAACGGTTTCGTGATGTCGCACGTGAACAGGTTCTTGTTCGCCAGCGCAGCCCAGTTCGCGCGGCGGTGCTTGAGCGAATAATCCGAGCCTTCGAGACCCGCCGCGATCCAATTCAAATCTTGAAAGTCTTTGACCAATTGTCCGCCGGAACAGCCGAGGTCCATGAACGCGAGTGTGGCGTTCGGAAACAGCGCCCGAAAAATCTCGTTCATGCGCAACACAAATTTGCGGTTGGTGCTGTTGTTGTATTTCGTCCCGAACGGCACGAGGTGGTCGGGCGACGAGTAGGCCACCGGATGATCGGTGATGACTTCGAGCTTGAACGCCGGCAGCGGCGGCACTTGGCTCCGGAGCTTTGGCGCCTTCAGAGGAAAGATCACGTGATAGACTTTTTGGTAAACCCGCGCGTACAGGGCGAGGAACACGCGCCGCCATTCTCCTTTCAGGAGAAGTTTGAGCACGATGACCAGGTTCTTAAAAAAGTAATCGAGATAAAACATTCAATTGTCGCCGAAGCGCTCGGCACCGGCCGAAGCACTCCGCAAATTCAGGTTAAAAATTGACAAAACTTTGAGCGGTCGTTTGCATCAGCGCGCATGGAACATCCATTGACGACTTGTCTGGTCACCGGCGCGGCGGGCTTCATTGGAAGCCACCTCGTCGATCACCTGCTCGCGCTCGGCCATCGCGTCGTCGGCATCGACAACCTGCTTTTGGGCAAGCGAACCAACCTTGCTCAGGCTTTGCGTCGGCCCGACTTTATCTTTCTCGAACAAGACGTCAACGACTTCGATGGCTGTCGGCAAAAATTGCGCGAACTCGTTACGGATAAGCCCATCGACACTGTCTGGCACCTTGCTGCCAACTCCGACATTCGCGCTGGCACCGCCGATCCTGAAGTCGATTTGCGTCACACTTTTCTCACGACGTTCAATGTGTTGAAGCTGATGCAACCGTTCGGCTGCCGCAAGCTGGCCTTCGCGTCCAGTTCCGCGATTTACGGGCCGCATCCGGGCGACCTCACCGAAGACGCCGGGCCACTGCAGCCGATCTCCAATTACGGCGCGATGAAGCTCGCTTCGGAGGGCGTCATCTCCGCCGCACTCGAAACATTTCTCGAGCGCGCCTGGATTTTTCGATTCCCCAACGTCGTTGGCAGTCGCGCGACGCACGGCGTGATTTACGATTTTTTGAAAAAGCTGCAAACCAACGCCGGCGAACTCGAAGTCCTCGGCGACGGCCGGCAGGAAAAACCTTACCTGCACGTTTCGGAACTGATCGAAGCGATGATCTTCATCGTTCAAAACGTGAAGGAAAAATTGAACCCGTTCAATATCGGCGCCGATGGCAGCGCGACGACCGTACGTTACATCGCCGAGGCTGTACTGCGCGCGACGTTACCCCATGCTAGAATTCGTTACACCGGCGGCGCGCAAGGCTGGCCGGGCGATGTGCCGAAGTTCAGCTACTCCATCGAAAAACTGCGGCGGCTCGGCTGGACGCCCAAACTCACCTCCGATCAAGCTGTGGATCGCGCCATCGCCGAACTGGTCAAGGAAGTCGCGTGACGCGTCAGGCGGTCATCCTCGCGGGCGGCCTGGGCAAACGCCTGCGCGAACGCCTTGGCGATCTGCCCAAGCCGATGATTCCCTTCGCGGGCAAGCCGCTGCTGGAAATTCAAATCGAACTGGCCAGGCAACACGGCTTCACCGACATCGTCATCTTCGCGTGTCATCGCGCGGACATCATCGAGAATCATTTTGGCGACGGGCATCGTTGGGGCGTGAACATTTCTTATGTCATCGAACGCGAACCGCTCGGCACGGCCGGCGCGGTGCTCGCGGGCCTCGACCGACTCGCGCCGAATTTCGCTGTGATGTACGGCGACACGATGCTGAACGTCGATCTCGACCGGCTCTGGCAAACGCACGAGCGCAGCCACGCCGATGCCACGCTGTTTGTGCATCCGAACGATCATCCGCTCGATTCAGATCTCATCGAAGCGGACGCGGGCGGCTGGATTACCGCGTTTCACAATCGACCGCATCCGGAGAATCGTTGGTTTCAAAATCTGGTGAACGCCGGACTTTACGTCATCAAGAAATCGGCGCTGCAATCTTGGGCCGGCTCGGCGACGGCGATGGATTTCGGCAAAGATCTTTTTCCGGCCATGTTGCGACGTGGCGCGAAACTGCTCGCCTACAACAGTCCCGAATACATCAAGGACATCGGCACGCCGCAACGCTACGACAAAATCTGCGCGGAATTCGCTGCGGGTCTTCCGCAGCGAAGTTCGCTCGAAACGCCGCAACCGGCCGTATTTTTGGATCGCGACGGTACGTTGAACCGCGAAGCTGATGGACTTCGCTCGGCGGAACAACTCGAACTGCTGCCCGGTGTAGCGCACGCCGTCCACGAACTGAATCACTACGGCTTTCGCGTGATTGTCGTCACGAACCAACCAGTCATTGCGAAAGGCTTTTGCACGGAAGCCGACGTCGAATTGATCCATCGCAAACTGGAAACGCTGTTGGGCCGCGAGCACGCGTTCGTAGATCGCATTTACTATTGCCCGCACCATCCGGATAAAGGATTCACCGGCGAGCGGTCGGAGTTGAAGATCGTTTGCGATTGCCGGAAGCCGAACACCGGAATGATTCATCAGGCGGTGCGCGAACTGAATTTGAATTTGCGCCGCTCGTGGTTGATCGGCGATTCGACGACCGATTTGGAAACTGCGCGCCGGGCCGGATTGAGGTCAATCCTCGTTCGCACCGGCCATGCCGGGAAAGATGGCAAGTTCAACGCCACGCCGGATTTTGTATTCCCCACGCTCAGGGAAGCGGCGCAGTTTGTGATTGAGCAACTCGCGGCGATGCCTTAGCGAAGACCGGACATGACGACGGATGGAAACCAATTTTGTGACGGCCGGCCACTGAGAATATGATCATCAGCCGGACTCCCCTGCGCATGAGCTTCGTCGGCGGCGGCAGCGATCTGCCGGCGTTTTACCGGCGGCATGGTGGTGCCGTCGTGTCCACGGCCATCGACAAATTTGTTTACGTCACCGTGAACAAAAAATTCGATGACCGCATCCGTGTCAGCTACTCGCGCACCGAAGAAGCAAAATCCGTGGCGCGCATTCGACATCCGCTCGTGCGCGAATCGTTGAAACTCCTAGGCATCAACGGCGGCATTGAGATCACTTCGGTCGCGGATATTCCGGCAAAAGGTTCGGGGCTGGGTTCGTCGAGTTCGTTCACGGTGGGTCTGCTGCACGCGCTACACGCGTTTGCCTGCCGTTACGCGTCAGCGGAGCAGCTCGCGCAAGAGAGCTGCGTCATCGAGATCGAGCGATGCGGTGAACCGATCGGCAAGCAGGATCAATTTGCCGCCGCATTTGGCGGATTTAATTTCATTGAATTCAACCCGGACGATTCTGTCAGCATTGAACCGATCATCTGCCAGCGGGAGACGTTGCGCGAATTACAGGCCAACACGCTCGTTTTTTACACGGGCGTTACACGCCGCGCTGCGGAAATTCTTCAGACCCAACAGGCGCAAATCAATTCGAGCAAAGCGAAACAAAAAGTTTTGCAGCGCATGGTTGAACTGGCGCGCCAGTTGAAAGCGGAATTGCAGAAAAATCACGTAGCCGCCTTCGGCGAAATCATCCACGAGAATTGGGAACTCAAACGCAGCCTGACGCTGGCCATCAGCACGGATGCAATTGACGACTGGTACGCCCGCGCGCGCGCAGCCGGGGCGCTGGGCGGAAAATTACTTGGTGCAGGCGCGGGCGGATTCCTGATGCTCTACGCGTCGGCGGAACGTCACGCGGCGATTGCCAAGGAGTTGTCCAACCTCCGGCGCGTACCGATGAATTTCGAGCCGCAAGGCAGTAAAATTATTTTTGTTCACAACTGATCGCCATTTTCACATGAACCGCCCACGACAAGCAGTGGTGACCGTTGCCTCCGGCATTCACGCCGAAAAGCTCGACAAGACATTTATCAGCTTCGCGCAGAATCCGTTTTTGGAACTACACGCCTTTATCATTGGCAGTGAACTGCCAAGCCGACAGTTACCAGGAATCTTTTATCACTTGGAAGCGCCCGATCATTCGTTCTCACACGAAATGCGGGATATTTATTATCGACGGCTGATCTTTGTCGATCAACTGGAAGTTGACTACGCCCTCATCGTGGACAATTCCGACGTTTTATGCGTGCAACCACTTCCAGAGTTTCCGCAATTGATGCGCGGGGCTTCGGTGGCTGCTTGCACTGAACACGCTGGCTCGCGCTACCTGGCTGGCCAAGGCTACACAAGCGCGTACATTAACGCTGGTATTACGTTTTGGCACGTTCCAACTTCGGCAAAAATGCGCGCGGAAATTGTCGAACGGGGTCGGACATGTTTTCGCAGTATCGAGGATCAGTTGACTTTGAATGAAGTGTTGCACACATGTTACTATGAGCAGTTGATTTTGCTGCCCAGCCAATATAATTATCGAGCGTGCCTCGCACCCAAAAGGATTCGCGGTTGGCCTACCGTGACGCATCTCGATGGAGTTATGCTTTATCACAATTCGCATTGCATTGATGCCGCCAAGAAATTGATCCCGGTCAAATCCCACGCATTACTGACGGACTTGCCGCGCGATGAGAGGCCGTTAACTAGGTACGAACAATTTTGGCGCAAAGTTCGGAATCGTTTTGAGCCGCACTGGGTGAAATGAGTCATGGAAGCTCCGTTCACTTGACAGGATTTTTGGAACTCTTGCTCACTTCATTGTCAAAGACGGACGATTCAAAAGAGTTGCATTAAAGACGTGTGCTCTGAATTACTTTCTTATTGCATCCCGACGCGTAATCGGTCGCCGTACCTGCGCGATATGTTGGCCACGCTAGAAGGCCAGATCTGTGAAAGAGATATTACGCCGGATACACTTAGGATCTACGTCTCGGACAACGCTTCGACCGACGACACTCCCGAATTGGTCAAGTCGTTTGCCGGGCGGCTGCCGCATCTCGTCTATTCGCGCAACGCGGAGAACATCGGCGGCGATCGGAACGTCATTCAATGCACTCGGCTAGCCAATGGGAGATTCGTGTGGGTGGCCGGCGACGATGACATCATCGAGCCGGGGGCGCTGGGCCGAATTTTGGAGGCATTGAAGGAGCCGAATCTGGCGTTGATGGTGAACCTCGACACGGGTTATGACGCGCGTCTGTCGCGCCCCGCCCGCTTTGAGAGTTTCCGGGATTACGCAGCGGCGTGCGCGCGGGTCAATCCGCACATTTTGATTCAGCACACGCTCGTCACATCGAACATTTTTCGAGCCGATTGCTTCGACGCCGAATACGCGGAGTCGATGCTCCACACGAATTACTCGCATATCTATGCGATGGTAAAACCGGTGATCGAAAAGGGCGGTGCGGTCCTGTTGCCTGAATTTCCCGCCGTCACGATTCGCAAACGGCGCGCGGCCGCCGTGGATGGCGTCTGGCCCACGAATTTGGAAAAAAGCTGGCACGAGTATCTGCAATGGTTGCGGGAGAAATTGCAGTTGCCGGAGCTGGATCCTGATGCGGTGCTCGAATACGTGCGCGGTGATTTATTCCGACGCATCCGTACAAATCCATTCAAATTTGTTTGGAATAATCTACCGGCGCTGAAGCAGCCGGAGGCGTACATCTGGTTTTTCAAGCGGCTCTTCCGCCGGACGCGCAGCTAATTTGTGATTCCTCGCGAAGCCAGCGGCCAATGGCGACTTTGGCCTTGCCTTGCGGCAACGGGCTTTCGCACAGTGACGCGCAATGAAAGTCGTGATTTTGTGCGGTGGCCGGGGCACGCGCCTGCGCGAGGAAACCGAGTTCCGCCCCAAGCCGATGGTGCCGATTGGCCGGCAGCCCATCCTCTGGCATATCATGAAATACTACGCGCACTTCGGCCACAAGGAGTTCATCCTCTGCCTCGGCTACAAGGGCGAGATGATCAAAGACTATTTCCGCAACTACATGTGGAACACGTGCGACATTTCGCTCTCGCTGGGCCGCCACCCCAAGCTCCAATTTCACAGCCGCCACGAGGAGGAGGATTGGACGGTCACTCTCGCCGACACCGGCCTCGATTCGATGACTGCTTATCGAATCAAACTCGTCCAGCGCTACATTCCCGCTGGCGAACCTTTTCTCCTGACGTACGGCGACGGGCTTTCGACGATTGACATCAACGCCAGCATTCGCGAGCACGAGCAGGTCAAAAAAGTCTGCACCGTTTCCGCCGTCCATCCGGCCGGGCGATTCGGCTCGCTGATGATTGACGACGCGGGCGCGATTCACACGTTCAACGAAAAGCCGCAAATGGAGGACGCGTACGTGAATGGCGGTTACATGGTTTGCGATCACAAGCTGTTTAACTACCTGAGTGACGATCCGACCGTGATGCTTGAGCGCGAGCCGATTGCCAGCCTCGTCCGCGATGGCCAACTGCATTCCTTTCGCCACGAAGGTTTCTGGCAGCCGATGGATACTTACCAGGAGACGCAGTATTTGAATCGCGTTTGGGCCGAAGGCAAAGCGCCATGGAAAGTCTGGTGAAGCCCAAAGTCATGCCCAGTATTCCCAATCCCGGCGACGCCAAGCGGCCCCGCGAAACTTTCGGTGGCGCGTTCGTCGGCAAAAAAGTTTTCGTCACCGGGCACACGGGCTTCAAAGGCGCGTGGCTCTGCGAATGGCTGCTGGCGCTCGGCGCGAAGGTTACCGGTTTCAGTTTGCCGCCCAACACCAAGCCCGCGCTGTTTGAGCAACTCGAACTGGCGCGGCGCGTCAAACACATCGAAGGCGACATTCGCGACGCAAAAATTCTAGGCCGCGCCGTTGCCACAGCGAAACCGGACTTCGTCTTCCATCTCGCCGCTCAATCGCTCGTGCGGCTCTCATACGAGCAACCGGTCGAGACGTATGCGACCAACGTGATGGGCACCGTGCATTTGCTGGAGGCACTGCGCGGTTTGAAAAATCCCTGCGCGGCAATTCTCGTCACAACCGACAAGTGTTACGAAAACCGCGAGTGGCTTTACGGCTACCGCGAAAACGATCCGCTCGGCGGCCATGATCCCTACAGTTCGAGCAAGGCCGCGGCGGAGATCGCCATCGCCGCGTATCGACGATCCTTTTTTGCCAATCATCCCGTCCGCCTCGCGAGCGTGCGCGCCGGCAACGTCATCGGCGGCGGCGATTGGGCGAAGGATCGCATCGTGCCCGATTGCATCCGCGCGCTTCAGGCGGGCCGGACGATCGCCGTCCGCAACAAACACGCCACACGCCCCTGGCAGCATGTGCTCGAACCGTTGAGCGGTTACTTGTGGCTCGGTGCCGTGTTGAGCAAACCAAGCTTGGCTCCCGCAGGGATTGAAAATTGTTGCTCCGCCTTCAACTTCGGGCCGTCGCTCGAATCGAACTGCAACGTCGCCAGACTCGTGGAGGAAATTCTGCGTCATTGGCCGGGTCGGTGGGCGGATCAGTCGAATCCCAAAGCGGTACACGAAGCTTCGTTGCTCAATCTCGCAACCGACAAAGCGCATCATCTGCTGGGCTGGAAACCGGTCTGGAATTTTTCCACGACGGTCGAAGCTTCGGTCGGATGGTATCGCGGAGTCTCGACGGTGCCCGCGAGCAAAAGCGGTGCAACAGCACGATTATTGACACAGCAACTAATCGCCGAGTATTCCGCGAGGGCCGCCGAAGCCGGGCTCCGATGGACGAAAAGCGCTTGAAGCAAATCCCTGCTCAATGACTCTCCGATAAGATCAACCGTCACTTTCATTTCACGTGAGCATTCAAATCCACCAACTCTCCCGCTGCCGCGCGTGCGGCGGCTCGCGGCTGCGCCGGTTCCTGAACTTCCCGCAGATGCCGTTCACGGATGATTTCATCGCGCGCGAAAAATTCGGCACCGAGTTCCGCCACGACATTCACGTGTTTGTCTGCGAGGAATGTTTGACGGCGCAAACCCAGCACGACGTTGATGTGGGCGACTACTACGAGGACTACCAGTATTCGGTGGGCGCTTCGCAAACGGCGAGCCGCTTCATGCGGCTCCTCGCGACCAATCTGCTGGCGAAGTATTTTCCCGGCGGCAAAAATCTGAAAGTCCTCGAAGTCGGCTCCGGCGATGGCGGCCAGCTCCTTGCGTTCAAGGAGCATGGCTGCGCGGTGCTCGGCTACGAGCCGTCTTCAACGCTCACGCGCGTCGCGGAGGGGCAGGGTGTCCCGACCATCCAAGGTTTGTTCGGCGCGGAGTCGGTGCAGCGGCTGCCTGCTGAATTCAAGCGCGCCGACGTCGTCATGCTTTCGTACACGTTCGATCATCTGCCGCAGCCCCGGGAATTCCTCGCCGCCGCGCGCTCGATCCTGAACCCCGAAACCGGCGTGCTCGTGGTGGAGATCCATGACTTGGAGAAAATTCTCGAACGCCAGGAATTTTGCTTGTTCGAGCACGAGCACTCCATCTATCTCACGGCAGCAACGGCGGCAGCGCTCGCGGCGCGCGAAGATCTCACCGTCATCGATTTCGACCTCGTACCGGAAGCGGATCGCCGCGCGAACTCCCTCATCTTCGTCGCCACGCCGCAAAACTCCGCGCTCGCGAAGAGGTTCCCAAAAGCCAAACCCGCCACGCCGGCGAGCTTCAACGAACTTTCGTTTTATCAGGAGCAGGGCGACAAAATTCAGCGCGGCATTCAGAACCTCGACGCGTTTGTTGATCAGGTCACCGCCGACGGCCAGTCGCTTGCCGGCTACGGCGCGGGCGGACGCGGCGTGATGACCTTGGCCGCGATGCGCAGCGCGCCGAAACTGCGCTACCTCGTGGACAAAAAGCCCAAGCGCGAAAACCTGCTCGTGCCGAAATCCGGCGTGCCGCTCGTCGGGCTCGCCGCCCTCAAGGAGTCGCCCGTGAACAAAATTCTCGTGTTCAGTTTTGGCTACATGAAGGAAATCCAAGCCGACCTCGCGGCGTTCGGCTATAAGCCCAATCAGTTTCATTCCCTGCTCGACGTGTTGGCGGGAAATTTTGCTCCGCATCGTGCCAAGTAGCGTCGTCATCACCGGCGCGACCGGTTTCATCGGCGCGGCAGTCGTACGCGAATTGGTGCATCGAGCCATTCCCACAACGGTCTTGCTTCGGCCGGCATCTGATCTGACGCGGCTGGCGGGCTTGTCAGGATTCGAGCGGATTGTTTTCACTCATTTCAACGAGCCGTCGCTCGTGGAAAAATTGCGCGAACGCCAGCCAAACATTTTTATCCACTGCGCCTGGCGCGGAGTGCTCGGCGGTGCGCGCAATGAAGCTTTTCAAATTACCGAAAATGTTCCGCTGACCATCCAGTCCGTGGAACTCGCACATGCGAGCGGTTGCCAGCAATGGATCGGTCTCGGCTCGCAAGCCGAATACGGCAACCTCAATCGCCGACTGGACGAGTCCGCTCCGACAACGCCCACGACGGCGTACGGTCGCGGCAAACTCGCGGCGGGTATCGCGGCGCTTGGCCTCGCCGAAACGCTCGGCCTGCGCGGCGCGTGGTTGAGAATTTTCTCCACCTACGGGCCCGGTGACGCGCCGCAGTGGCTGGTTCAGCACGTCATCCGCGAATTTCTCGAGGGCCGCACGCCGCAGTTGACCCGATGCGAGCAATTGTGGGATTACCTTTACGTGGCCGACGCCGCGCGCGCGCTTGTGAGCGTCGCGAACGGCGAGACAGCGGGTGTGTTCAATTTGGGATCCGGCCACGCGGTCGTGCTCAAAGAATTGATCGAAGCGATTCGGAGAATTGCCGGCTCGACGGTGGAACCGGCGTATGGCGCGGTTCCATATCGCCCAGACCAAGTGATGCACTTGGAAGCGGACATCGGCAAACTCCAGCGGGCAACGGGGTGGTTTCCGACGACGAGCCTCGAAGAAGGATTGCGCGCCACCGTCGCCGCGGCAAAACCAAGCTGACGAAGCCGAAGCCGAAACAAAATCGACATAACTCATGAGTGAAGCGTTAAAAACTTTGGGGCATCACCTCGACAAATACGCCGCGCCGGAGCGCAGCGTGATGGATGATTTGTGCGCCGCGTTCACCGATTCGCGGGTGCCGCTGGCGCAGCGGCTCCAGACGTTTCCGCGCCATGTGCGACGGCAGGACGTCGCGCGCTTCCTCGTGAAGCACGAGATTTTCAAACTCAGCCTGCCCGCTAACGGCAGCATCGTGGAATGCGGCGTCTTCGCCGGTGGCGGCCTGATGAGCTGGCTCCATTTCTCGGCGATCCACGAGCCCTACAACCACACCCGTCGTATCATCGGCTTCGACACATTCACCGGTTTTCCCGGCGTGCATGAAAAAGATCTCGTGCCCGGCGCTTCCGAGCATTCCCGCAAAGGCGCGTTTCAAACCAACGACTCCATCGTCGAAGAACTGCGCCAACTCGCGGCCATTCACGATCACAACCGCCCGCTCGGCCACATCCCGAAAGTCGAGTTGGTGCCGGGTGACGCCTGCCAAACGATTCCCAAGTACCTCGCCGAACATCCGCATTTGCTCGTCAGCTTGATCTATCTCGACTTCGACATTTACGCGCCGACGAAAGTCGCGTTGGAAAATTTTCTTCCGCGCGTCGTGAAAGGCGGCGTGGTGGCATTCGACGAATTGAACTGCGCGGAGTTCGCCGGCGAAACCACCGCCCTCCTGGAAACGCTCGACTTGAAGCACGTCGAATTGAAGCGGCTGCCGTTCGATCCCTACATTTCGTACTTCGTGAAGTGAGCGCGGCTTCGACAGCGATGGCGACGGCGATTCGCGCGCACGCGGCGCGGATGGTCAGCCGCGCGAACTCCTCGCACATCGGCGGCGCGTTTTCGATGGCCGACTTGCTGGCCGTGCTCTACACGGACATCCTCAAACTGCGACCGACCGAACCCGCGTGGCCCGAGCGCGACCGATTCATTTTGAGCAAGGGGCATTGTTGCTCGGCGGTGTACGCGGCGCTCGCGTTGCGCGGATTTTTCCCGGAGAAGGAATTGGAAAGCTTTGGCCAGGATGGCTCGCGGCTCATGGCACACATCAGCCACAAAGTTCCCGGCGTTGAATTTTCAACTGGCTCGCTCGGGCACGGCTTGCCGTTCGGCTGCGGCAAGGCGCTGGCGGCGAAGCGCACGCAGCAGGCATGGCGCGTGTTCGTCATGTTGAGCGACGGCGAACTCGACGAAGGTTCGAATTGGGAGGCGATTCTTTTCGCGCCGCACCATCGGCTCGACAACCTCGTGGCCATCGTCGATTACAACCAGATTCAAAGCCTTGGTTCGGTGGCGGACGTGCTCGAACTCGCGCCGCTGGCGGATAAATTTCGCGCGTTCCGTTGGGCCGTGCGCGAAGTGGACGGCCACGATCACCATGCGATTCGCGCCGCGCTGTCCGCCCTCCCGTGGGAGCCTGGTAAACCGTCGTGCCTCATCGCGCGCACCGTGAAGGGCAAAGGCGTCGGGTTCATGGAGAACCAGCTTTTGTGGCATTACAAGGCACCCGACGCCGCGCAACTCCAACAAGTCCTGGCCGAACTCGGTTGCGCGCCATGAGAACCGCGTTCATTCAGGAGTTGATCCGCCAGGCGCGGCTGAATCCCAAATTATTTTTGGTGGTCGGCGACTTGGGTTTCACCGTCGTCGAACCGTTCGCGAAGGAATTTCCGGATCGCTTTCTCAACGCCGGCGTGGCCGAACAAAACATGACGGGCGTCGCGGCGGGCCTAGCATCGGAAGGATTTCAGGTTTTCACCTATTCCATCGGGAATTTCCCGACGCTCCGGTGTGTGGAACAAATTCGCAACGACATCTGTTATCACCAATTGCCCGTGACCGCGACGGCCGTCGGCGGCGGACTCGCCTACGGCAACATGGGCTACTCGCATCACGCCGTGCAGGATCTCGCCGTCATGCGGACGCTGCCGAACCTGACGGTGCTTTCGCCCGCCGACCCCGGCGAGACAAACGAGTGCGTGCAATTCCTGTCGAGCCACACCGGCCCGGCGTATTTGCGTCTCGGCAAAGCTGGAGAAAAATCTCTGCATGACGTGCGTGGAATCAGGCGCGGCCCCCTGGCGGTTCGCACTGCGGAATCGTCAGTTGCGTTGGTTGCGACGGGATCCGTCCTGGCCGTTGCGCTGCGCGCGGCTGAAACGCTCAAGCGTGAGCACGATTTAGAAGTGGCGGTTTATTCTTGTCCGCTGCTTAAGCCAACGGACACCAATTTCTTCAAACCTCTCTGGCGTCATCGACAATTGATTACGCTGGAAGAGCACATCGCGGCCGGAGGCTTTGGAGATTCATTGAGAGCGCTAAAGCCGGAGACTGTTTTCCTCAATGTGTTGGCCTTGCCGGAAACTGAATCGTCGTTGGTCGGCTCGCAGGAATATCTGCGCCAGCGCTATGGCCTCACGGTTCAGGCTGTTGCGAATATCGCCCTGTCTGCTGGCAATGCGGCCGAGCGCGCTTAAGCTAACGTTGAGGCATGCTGATAAACCAAAGTTATGGCATTTAAAATAAACATGGGTTGCAAAATAAACATGGGTTGCGGTCGAAAATATTTTCCGGGCTGGATCAATTGCGATATTGTCCCGGAAGTTAAGGCTGATAAATACTTTGATTTTAACCGGCCGCCCTATCCATTGGAAGCCGACTGCGCCGAGGAGATTGTCTTCGACAATGTCCTCGAGCATCTGGAGGACGTACCGCGCATCATGGAGGAGATACACCGCGTTTTGCAGATCGGTGGTGTGCTTAAGATTAATGTGCCGTACGGCAAGACAGACTGGGCACTACAAGATCCAACCCATCGGCACTACTTTACCGAACGAAGCATGGATTATTTTTGCGACGGCCATCCATGTAATTTCTACACCCAAGCCAGGTTCAAACTTCGAGAGGCACGCCTTTACACGCACGACACAACATGGATGCACAAGTTGAGAAACATGCTGCCTTTGCGAAATTATCTGCGCTATTTTTTTTGGAACATGTACGATGGTCTCTACTTTGAACTGGAAAAAGTCTGATCATGCTGATTCCCGCTGGACAAAACAAACCAACCAGACCGTTTTGCATTTGTGAGTAAACCAGCGCCTACGGCTCCACTTTCAAATTCATCGCCAGCCAATCAGCTCTGGTTTGTCTGGATATTGGTCTGTCTGCTTGGTGTTCTGGGAATCCTCTTCTTCCCCAGCTTCAAATCCGAGCAAGTTCTTTTTGCCAACGACGGCCCGCTCGGCGCGAACAACGCGCAAGCGATGGCGCTGCCTTCCGCGTTTCACGGCATCTGGCATGACTTGAATTGGCTCGGCGCTTGGAGTGGCAGCGCGCTTCCGACAATTACCTACACTCTGGCGTGGTTCTTAAAGCCGCTCGGCTTCGCCAAATTTTACGCGCCGTTGTGTCTGTTCATTCTCGGCGCAAGTGTCTGGTTGTTTTTTCGGCAACTCGGTTTCGCCTCGGTTGTCTGCGTGCTCGGCGGACTCGCTGCGGCGCTGAACATGGATTTTTTCTCGTACGCCTGCTGGGGGTTGGGCACGCTGCCTTTGTGCGTGGCTTCAAACTTTCTCGCGCTGGCGGCGTTCGTAGGTCGTGGCTCGCTTTGGGCGCGCCTGCCGCTGGCCGGTTTCGGCGTCGGCATGGGCATCATGGAAGGGTTCGACAACGGCGCGATTTTCAGCTTGTGCGTCGCTTCATTTGTCGTCGCGCATTCTTGCTTCGCGACGGGCAAGCCATCGTTCAAGCTTGCGGTCGGTGGAGTGGCCAAAGTCATCATCGTCGCGTTGTGCGCGGCGTTTTTGGCCGCGCAGGCGCTGACGACGCTGACGGGCACGCAGATCCAAGGCATCGTTGGCACGAAGCAGGACAAGGAAACACGCGCGCAAAATTGGGCGTTCGCGACGCAAGTTAGTTTTCCCAAGATCGAAACGCTGCGACTATTCATCCCCGGTTTGTTCGGCTATGGGATGCCCGCGATGTATGGCCAGGCCGATGAAGCGTACGGCGGCGCGAACTACTGGGGTGCCGTCGGCCAGGATCAGCAGTGGGAGAATTATTTTCGCGCGCCGGCCGCCAGCCGGAATCCGAACCAAGCTCCGACGCGGGCCACGCTGCGCTTCTCCGGTGCGGGGCCATACGCGGGCGTGCTCGTCGTGCTCGTCGCAGCGTTCGCACTCGTCCACTCGTTTCGCAAGCGGGACAATCTCTATTCGTCGGCGGATCAAAATTTGATCAAATTTTGGGCGACGCTGGCGCTGGCATCCTTGCTCCTGGCCTACGGACGCTATGCGCCGTTTTATCAACTGCTCTATTCGCTGCCGTATTTTTCGACCATCCGCGTGCCATACAAATGGCTGCATCCTTTCAGTCTATCGCTGGTAATTTTGTTCGGTTACGGCCTGCAAGGAATGTTTCAACGCTTTATCGCGCGAGGGGAAACATCGTCGAAAGGAATGAAGGAACAACTTTCCGCGTGGTGGGCGAAAGCACCGGCCTTCGACAAGAAATGGACTTTGGGCGCGTTGGCATTTTTTGCCGCGAGCGTGGCGGGCTGGTTGATTTACGGATCGTCGCGCAAGGAATTGGAGCGGCACTTGCAGGAAGTTTTCTTTCCGCCGGATTTGGCAAAAGCCATCGCCGCCTACAGCCTGCACGATGTCGGGATTTACGTTTTCCTGCTCGCGGTGTCCATCGCCTTGGTGGCGCTCATCCTGAGCGGCTGGTTCGGCGGCGCGCGCGCCAAATGGGCGGGCATCGCGCTGGGCGCGCTCCTCGTGGTCGATCTTGGCCGCGCGAATCTACCGTGGATCGTTCACTACGATTATCAAAAAAAATACGCGACCAATCCAGTGATTGATCTGCTGCGCGAAAAACCTTTCGAGCATCGCGTCACGCACGCTGTGCCGTTCGCGTTGCCTGCGCAAATGCCCCGCGACGTTGCGACGCACGTCCAGCATTTCAAGTCCTTCATTTACTATCAGGACTGGCTGCAAAACCTCTTTCCATTCTACAACGTCCAGTCCATCGACATCATCCAGATGCCGCGTGCGCCAGAGGACATCGCGGCGTTCCAACGCGCGCTGGCCGGTGCGCCGCGCCGTTTGTGGGAGTTGACCAACACGCGTTACCTCGTCGATTGGGCGGGCTTTGTCGAACCACTCAACAACGTGCTTGACCCGGCCGAAAGGCGCTTCCGAGTCCAGACCTACTTTGAATTGCATCAAGCCAGCGCGGACAGCCCGATCACGATTCGCACGAACACGACCGGCCCGCTCGCTTTGATGGAGTTCACCGGCGCGTTGCCGCGCGCGAAGCTTTACTCCAACTGGCGCGTGGAGCCGGATTTGGAAAACACGCTCAAGCAACTCGCCAGCACGAATTTCAATCCCGCGCAGAGCGTGTTCGTCGCCGATTCGATTCAACCGCCTGCCGGGGCAACGAACGCCGAGCCGGGCACCGTCGAGTTCAAAGCCTACGCGCCGAAACGAATCCAACTTGAAGCCGACGCGCGGCAGCCGTCGGTGCTGCTGCTCAACGACCGCTTCGAGCCACAATGGCAAGTGTTCGTCGATGGCAAACGGGAGACGCTCCTGCGCTGCAATTTCACCATGCGCGGCGTCCTGCTCGCGCCGGGGAAACACCGCGTCGAATTTCGCTTCGTGCCGTCGAACACCAGTTTTTACATCAGCCTCGCGGCCGTTGCGCTCGCGCTGGCGATGTGTGGCTTCCTTGCGTTTTCCCGCGACAGCGCGGCGGTTGGTGAATCAAGCGTGCCGATGAACAAACCAGCATCGTCTGCGCCGTCGCGCAAAACGAAATAGTCATGGGCCACCAGGAATCGTATCGCCACAACGAAGCGTACGCGGAGTTCCTCGCGAACTGGGATGAAAATTTTTACGCAAAATACACCGACACGCTACGTCCCGTTCAACCGGGCGCGCGTGTGCTCGATGTCGGTTGCGGCGCGGGGCAGGTCGTCGGGCGCTTGACGGAAGCCGGCTTCGAGGCGCACGGCGTTGATGTGTCCGAGCCGAACATCGCGAAGGCGCGGCGTTTCAGCGAGCGCTGTCAATTTTACGATGGCAAGCATCTGCCGTTTCCGGATCGCCACTTCGCGAGCGTTGGCGCGCTGAACGTGCTTGAACACGTCGAGGAACCCGAGGCGTTCATCAGCGAACTCGTCCGCGTGCTTGAACCGGGCGGACGCATCGTCATCTCCAGTCCGAATTTCTTCCGCGTCTTTGGCTTTCGTGATTACCACCCGAAGATGCGCGGCGTCGGCAACAAATTTCACAACTGGCTGCGGCTCCGCGTCAAGCGCCAGCAGATGCGCGATGATCCCGTGTCGGTTCGCTTCGATCGCATGACGCCCATCGTGAAGGAGCTGTTCACGCCGGATGACGACGCGATCGTGGCGACGAACGCGGTCGAGATGGAATTTTTTCTCCAGCGCGCCGGTTGCGAAATCATCTCCGTGGCCTGCACGGATCGCTACGTCGCGAAGCCGGTCGAGTTCGCGCTGAACCTGGGGCCGTGGCGTTACCTGATGTTCAACGCCTTTGTGGTCGCGCGCCGCCGCGCCTGAAATGGGTGGCAGCGCCGAACGAGGGCCGCGACTCCAAGTACGGCTTGCGGCAAAAACTCCTTGCCCGTGTCGCGACGCAAACAATATCTTCAATTCACAATCTCAACTAAGTGACGGCAATTTTATGTCTAAAATCTGGCTTCCCTTCTCGTGTGCAGCTTCGTTGCTGCTTCTCGCCGGCCAACCTCAATCGCTCGCGGCCACCGCCACCCCCGCGTCGGAATTGAAAGTTCCCGACGGCTTCAAGATCGAACTCCTCCACAGCACGACCGTGGAGGAAGGCTCGTGGATTTGCCTGGCCATCGATCCGAAGGGCCGGCTCATCGTCTCGCCGCAGGATGACAAGGAGAAACGCCCGCTGCTGCGCCTCACGCTTGGCGGCGACGGCCAGATCGCCAAGACTGAAACGATCAAGCAACCCGTCTGGGCCGCGATGGGCTTGCTCTACGCGTTCGACAGTCTCTACGTCAGCGGCAACGGCACCAACGGCCTGGGCCTCTACCGGTTGCGCGACACGAACGGGGATGATCAATTCGACTCGACCGAATTGCTGCGAAAGTTTGAAGGCGGCGCGGGCGAGCATGGTTCGCACGCGCTCGCGCTTGGGCCGGACAAGATGCTTTATTACATGCACGGCAATTTTGTTTCGTTGCCGAAAGATTTGGCTTCCAGTTCGCCGCACAAAAATTACGCGGACGATCAAGTTCTGCCGCGCGCCGAAGACGGCAATGGTTTCGGCGCGGGCCGCAAACCGCCCGGCGGCTTTTTGCTGCGCATGGACGCCGATGCAAAATCCGTCGAGATGATTGCTTCCGGTTTGCGCAACACCTACGACTTCGCGATCAATCCCGAAGGTGAAATGTTTTGCTTCGACAGCGACATGGAATGTGATTGGGGCACGCCCTGGTACCGGCCCACGCGCATTTACCACCTCGTGTCCGGCGGCGATTACGGCTTCCGCGAAGGCACGGCCAAGTGGCCCAAGCATTATCACGACGCGCTGCCGCCCGTGGTGGATATCGGCATCGGCTCGCCGACGGGCGTGAAATTTGGCACGGGCGCGAAATTCCCAGAGAAATATCAGCGCGCGCTTTACGCGATGGACTGGTCGTACGGCCGCATCGTCGCCGTGCATCTGACGCCGCGCGGCTCGAGCTATACCGGCTCGTTTGAAAATTTTGTCGCACCCAAATCACTCCGATCAGCGGGCCAGAAATCACCGTTGAATGTCACCGATCTGGAAATCGGCAAGGACGGCGCGATGTATTTTACGACCGGCGGGCGCGGCACGGCGACGGGCCTGTATCGCGTCACCTTCGCGGGGCCGGAAGCGAGCCGGGCGGAGTTTGCGCCGGGCGCGAGCGAATTGCAGGCGGCCACCGCGGCGCGCGCCTTGCGCCACAAGCTCGAAACTTTCCACGGCAAACGCGATGCCACGGCGGTGGATTTCGCGTGGCCGCATTTGAACAGCGATGATCGGTTCCTCCGTTACGCCGCGCGCATTGCCATTGAGAGTCAGCCCGTTGATCAATGGCGCGAACGGGCGTTGGAGGAAAAGAAAATCAATGCGTCGCTCACCGCGCTCCTCGCACTCGCGCGACTCGGCAGCGCGGCGGATCAAACCCCGTTGCTCGAAAGCTTGAGCCGTATGCGGGATGAGAAGCTGACCGAAGCGCAATCGCTCGAAGCGTTGCGCGTGCTCGAGGTTGTCTTCGCGCGCCTGGGCCGGCCGTCGCAGGACGTGACCGATGAAGTCATCGCCGCGCTCGATCCGCTTTTTCCTGCCCGGAGCGAAATGCTCAACCGCGAGTTGTGTCAGTTGCTGGTCTATCTCGAAGCGCCCGGTGTCGTGAAGAAATCCCTCGCGCTGCTGGCGCAAGCGCCGACGCAGGAGGAACAAATCACCTACATCTTCCATCTGCGAAATCTCAAGCGCGGCTGGACGATGGATGACCGCAAAGCTTATTTCAGTTGGCTGAATCGCGCGCGCGATCCAAAGGCCCATTCCGCCGAAACGTTGCAGTGGTTCAAAGACGTGGGCCGCGATTACAGCGACGGCGCAAGCTTTCCCAAATTCATGGCGAACATCCGCAAAGACGCCGTGGCCGCGCTCTCCGACGGTGAACGCGCGGAGCTTGCCACGCTCATTACCGGCCAGACCGTAGTGACCAAGCCACCGTCCAAGGCGCGCACGCTGGTCAAGGAATGGAAGATGGACGATCTCGCGCCGTCGCTGCCGCAAACCTCGCAAGGCCGCAATTTCGAAAGTGGCAAACAGGCCTTCAATGACGCGCAATGTTTCGCCTGCCATCGCTTCGGCAACGATGGCGGCTCGGTAGGCCCGGACATCACGGCGGTTTCCAGCCGCTTCACTCGCGCGGATGTGCTCTCGTCGATTATCGAGCCATCGAAAGTCGTTTCCGAGCAGTATCAAAACATTACGATCACCAAGAAGGACGGGGACGACGTGACAGGCCGCCTTGTGGAAGACACGGCGGACAAAGTCGTGCTGGTCGTCAATCCGCTTGCGCCGGATTCGCGAACGGAGATCAAGAAGTCCGAAATCAAGAAGCGTGAAGCCTCGAAAATTTCGCCGATGCCTGAAGGTCTCGTGAACACGTTGTCGAAGGAAGAAATTCTGGATCTGCTTGCCTACATCGAGTCCGCCGGCAAACGCGAGCACGCGGCTTTCAACTCAAAATAATGTGCCTGCCGCCGGAGGAACAGGTCGCGCGCAGCATTGTTCCGAGTCGTGCCCGCAACAAATTGCAGTTCACTCGTGAGACTCGCCGTAAATCTTTCGTTGTTTCTCAGCGCGATCTTTTGGCTGATCGCGCCCGGCAACTGCGGGGCGGCTGAAGCTCCCTTCGTTTTGCATTACGAGTTGGGCGGCGAAGAAACCATCGACGTCCGTCGCGGACGTTTGCGTTGGCTGAAATTCACCGACGCGCATCATCCGACCGAAGCCCGCGCGGCCACGCTCAATGCGACAAATGCTGCGTGGCTCCGGCACTGGCTGGAAACGTATCATCTTTTTTCTTTGGCATCGGATTATCCGGCGACGAACGCGCGGCCTGAAGTGGGTGGCGGCACTTTGGCCGTTCGCGTTGGCGAGCAACAAAAGTTCATCACGTGGGAACCGGATTGCGATTGTCTCGAGTTGACGGCGGCGATTCGGGATTTGAAATCGTTCGCTTCGTCTCTGGTGAGCACCAGTGCCACCGAAAAATCCGCCCCGGAAACCGCGAGCATGTTGCGCGAAGTTTTGAAGCCGGCCAAAAAAGTCCCGTTCAAGGAAGTTGTGCAAAGCACGACGCAACACCGCGTGCTTGACTTCGAGCCACTCAACGCGGAACACGCGAGGTTGCGCGACTTGATCCGTGCCGCCGCAGCGGCCGCCGGCCGGCAGGCTATCGCCGACGGCGTGTTCGCCGCGCGGGCCAACGAAGCCGGCAATCACATGGAGCCGTTCGTGAAGCGCGCGTTGCGCGAACTCAAACTCGACGCGCGCACGCCAGTCAATGCGAGCGGCGACGCGCAAATCACCGGCTATCCCGACCTCGAAATTTCCGGCCCGGTGCCATGCTACCTCGAACTAAAAACTTACAATGCCGCGACCGCGAACACGACGCAGCGCACCTTCTACTACTCGCCGTCGAGCCATCCGAAAATCACCCGCGACGCGCTCCATCTGCTGCTGGCTTTCGAGATGAAAAAAATCGAGCGCGCGGGCAAGATGGCTTTTGTGCCCGCGCATTGGAAACTGATCACGCTCCAAAATCTGGCCGTCGATTTGAAATTCGAGTTCAACCAGAGCAATCGCAGTATGTATGGCGCGGAGGCCGCCAGCGCGGTGATGGCGGAAGGAACAGTAACCGAGTGAGCGAGCCATCCTCACGCTAAACCAGCGAACCTCGGCGCTTTCACGGGGGAAACAGCGAACTTCCGTTTGCTGCGTTGACACTTCCGCGCCCGTCCCTAAATTCCGCGCACGATGTCCAAAGCAAAGCCGGCGGCGTGCATTCGTTTGCGCGGTGTACGGCACAACAACCTCAAAAATTTCGATCTCGATCTGCCCCTCAAGCAATTGATCGTGATCACCGGGTTGAGCGGCTCCGGAAAAAGCTCGCTCGCGTTTGACACGCTGTTTGCTGAAGGCCAGCGGCGTTACATCGAAACTTTTTCTCCCTACGCGCGGCAGTTTTTCGACCGCATGGACAAGCCGCAGGTGGATCGCATCGAGGGCATCCCGCCGGCCATCGCCATCGAGCAACGCAATTCCGTGAAGACCACGCGTTCGACCGTCGGCACGATGACGGAGATTTGCGAACACATGAAAGTGCTGTGGCCGCACATCGCGCAGCTTTATTGCCGACAATGCGGCCAGATCGTGCGCAAAGACTCGCCGCAACAAATCTGGCAGACGATTGGCGAACGAATGGGCGGCACCGAAGCGCTCGTCATGTTCGCTCTGCCTTTGAGCGAGAAAATTTCGCTGAATGAATCGCTCGCGCTCATCGCCAGGCAAGGTTATCAGCGGTTGTTTTTCGGAGACGAAATCGTCCGTCTGGACGATGCGGGGCGGCGCTTGAGCGAAAGCAAGCCAGCGCAACTGACAATTGTTCAAGACCGGCTGAAGCTCGCTGATTCAAGCCGCGCGCGTTTTATCGAAGCGTGCGAACAAGCCTACCATTTCGGCCAAGGCAGGCTGGCCATTCGTTCGCTGAAGCCGACAGGCGCTGGCGCCGCTTCTTCGCCAACCGCAAGCCTCCTCTTTTCAAATCGCTTTCACTGCGCCGCGTGCGACCTCGAGTATCGCGAGCCGACTTCCGCGCTTTTCAGTTTCAATAACCCGGTCGGCGCGTGCCCGACTTGTCGCGGATTCGGACGCACGATCACGATTGATTACGACCTCGCGATTCCCGATCGCTCGAAGACGCTGGCCGGCGGCGCAATCAAACCGTGGCAGGTGGGCCACGGACTCGAAAGCCAATCGGACCTGACGACTTTTTGCAAGAAACGCAAAGTGCCGATGAACGTGCCCTTCGAACGGCTTCCGTCTGCGACGCAGGCATGGGTGATCGACGGCGATCCGGGCTACGGCTCGGACGCGGCGCATCAATGGCCGCGCGCCTGGTACGGCGTGAAGGGATATTTTCGCTGGCTGGAATCCAAGTCCTACAAGATGCACGTGCGTGTGCTGCTCGCGCGCTATCGGACTTACCAGACTTGTCCCGATTGCCACGGGAAACGATTCCAGCCGGAGGCGTTGCTGTTTCGCGTCGAACGTCCGGAACTAAACCTGGCTCAAGCCGGCGATCCGAAAATTTCGCCCGGAACGATTTCGCTCGCCGATTTTTATCAAATGTCCGTGCGCGATGCGCTGCGTTTCATCGAAGCGCACTCCGCAAAACTGCCGCCGCGAGCGAACGACCCTCACGGTTTCGTGTTGAGCGAACTGCGTGCGCGCCTTGGCTATTTGGTTGAAGTCGGTCTGGGTTATCTCACGCTCGACCGGCCCACGCGCTCGCTGTCCGGCGGCGAAACCGAGCGCGTCAATCTCACGACTTGCCTCGGCACGCGGCTTGTCAACACGCTCTTTGTGCTGGATGAGCCGAGCGTCGGACTGCACCCGCGCGACACCGCGCGGCTCATTCGCATTCTGGAGCGGCTGCGCGACACGGGGAACACGGTCGTCGTTGTTGAACACGAGGCGAGCGTCATGCGCGCGGCGGATCAAATCCTCGATCTCGGCCCCGGTCAGGGCGAGGCGGGTGGACGAATTGTCTTTCAAGGATCGCCAGCGGAAATTTTGAAATCCGCCGCTTCGCTGACGGGCCAATATCTGAGCGGTCGAAAACAATTTGAAATTCCCCGTCGCCGGCCCGTTTTGCTGAACTCTTCAACGGTGCCAGTCGGCGGCGACGGCACCGGGCCGAAGTTAATTTTGTCGCACGCCACGCGGCACAACTTGCGCGACGTGACGGTGGCGATTCCGCTGCAACGATT
>JACPZS010000198.1 GCA_016195385.1 Verrucomicrobiota bacterium | reverse complement strand
TCGCGGCGGGTGATCTTCTTTTTATCCGCAAACTCGGCTTGGGAAAAACTCGGCTGATGGATCATGCCCACGAGTTTAGGAAACACCAGCTTCGTAGTCTCTACTAAATCGAAACCAGATGGATTAAATCAGCGTTTCCCTAGAGGGCCGTTCGATCTCACTTTGAGTGACAGCGTGGCATGACTTGGACGTGCGAATTTTTCCCTACACCTTGCTTCGCGGGCAGTCTAAACTTTCCCGCACTGGAGACTCATGCCATTGCAGGTTTGCCAGGCTAAGGCATGGTTGCGCACGGAACATGGCTTGACTTCATCCCTAGCCCGTTCTAAACACCTTCCATGAATACGAACTCGATTACACAACTTTCCGCCCAGCAACTCCGTCAAGCCGCCGAAGTCAGAGAAAAGATTGACGCGCTCCAGATTGAACTTGGACGGATTCTGGGCACCTCCGGCACATCAGCCTCGCCCGTGGCAGCCGGCGGCAAACGCACATTTTCACCCGCAACCAGAGCCAAGATGGCAGCCTCTCAACAAGCGCGCTGGGCAGGCAAGAGTGGTGTGGCAAAGACGGCGAAGCCGGCTCCAGCAGCAAGCGAAGCGACGGGCGCCAAAAGCAAGGGCAGGTTCTCAGCCGCCGCCCGAGCCGCCCTCTCGGCAAAGTTGAAAGCGTATTGGGCCAAGCGGAAGAGTTCAAACACTGCTGGCGGTGCCGCTGCCAAGCCCAAGCCGATCATTAGCGCCGCGGGCCGGGCTCGACTGGCAGCGTTGACTAAAGCTCGCTGGGCCAAGATTAGAGCGGCTGGCAAGAAAAGTCTTTGAGTAACTCGCCCAGCCTTCGGAGTTGCCCGCAGCTTTCTCCGACGGCCGGACGATTCGTCCGCCATGCGTTCGCGAAATTGTGCAAGTTCCGAAACCCGCCGTTTAACGTTCCCGTTCTAGTGCCGAGCGTTCGCAGTCGGGAGAATTTAGCGTCATGATAGCTTTATAGGCTGCATCGACGCGCCTGCCTTAGGCACTTCGTCCTATCCCGACAAATATCCTGTTCGCGTGCCACTGAGAGCTTGCGTTGGAACTCGGCCGTCGTGCTTCGGTAAGACAAGGAGAGGACAAGGCACATAGATCTGGTCGGAACCAGGTAATCCGACCATTCTTGAACGAACTGACAGGATGCGGACGCCGGCTGTCAGTGACCACTCACGCGCGGTTTGCCGCACTCATCTTCTTGTTTCTGACTTCGGTGACTCAATTATTGTCAGCACCATCGTCACCCTCTTTCGTTGCGGCTGAAGAAGGTAACCGCAAATTTGAAATGTTTGAAATTCAGATCAGTGCCGCACTTGCTTGGCGGGCACGTGGTTGATCAACGACGGGTTACCCAATCGTTGACGTGAGCCAATGAACACCGCGCGCACGAGGCCGGCCATGGACTTTGACCAATCGAGCGGAAATTCCTCATGCCACGGTTGGGTGCGCGGCAGATAGACGAAGGGAAAATGCCGGCGCAACTCCGTAAAAATCCACGGACGCGTCGGACGGCAGCCTCTGCCGGAAACCGCCTGGCTCGGTTCGGCGGGATCCTCGTCGCAGAGATGAATTTGCAAATCGTCGCCAAAGGACACGCAGGTTTCGAGCAACAGCATTTCGCGGCAGCGCTGCGCCATGAATTCGAGGGCGCGGGCCGGGTCGGCGAGATGGTAAAGCAGCCCATAGCAATAGACGATGTCGAACTTTTCGGCGCTCGACAGTTGCGGTCGCTCCATGTCCAAAGCCTGGACGCGCGCCTGCGGATAGCGTTGCTGGATGATTTGAAGATTGTCCGCGCGCGCTTCGGTGATGAGCATGGGGCAGCCGCGATCAAGGAAGAAATGCGAATGGTCGCCCGTACCCGCGCCGACTTCGAGCACGGTTTTGCCGGCGAGCGGAAGTTGCAGGCTGGCGAGGTGTTCGAGCCGGCGGGCGTTATGGCGAAGATATTTGAACGAATGAAACGTCTCCAGCGGCGCGGCCTGGGGCGGCAGTTCCTTCAGCTTGCCGATGCGGTAGCCGGTGGGTTGGAGGACTTTGTTGAGTGTCTTGCGCAAGCGAGTTGGGCGGTTGTTGTTCGAGTTTGTCGGACGACACGTTGCGAAGACGATCCTCGTTCCGCAAGCAAAACTTCCGCGTGGTGGTTGACCACGAACGCCGAAGTTCATCCACAGAACGAAACAGCCAATAGTTGGGTGTTCGACGATCGAACAATTTTGTCCGCCCTAACTCTTGCGGAAGTTCTTTCTCTTTCGTTTATTTGCTGCCTTCGATGAATCCGAGTTCGGATTTTGGATTGAAAACTTGTTTGCCGCCGCGCCGGGAGCGTGTTAATCAAACGCCCACACATGAAACCAAATTTTAAAATCACTCCTTCGATCAAGTCCCTGCTGTGCGTATTGATGCTGGCGAGCGGAGCCGCCGTGGCCACCGCCGCCAATCCGCCTCCGGGGTTCACCGCGCTTTTTAACGGCAAGGATCTCGCCGGCTGGCGCGGCGGCGACACGTTCGATCACCGCAAGTATCTGGCAATGCCTGACGCCGACCGCGCGGCGCAAGACGCCAAGTGGACGGCGGACATGCGCGCGCACTGGCGCGCGGAGGGCGATGAACTGGTCAATGATGGTCACGGCAAGTACGCGACGACGGAGAAGGATTACGGTGACTTCGAGTTGTTAATCGAATACAAAACCGTGCCGTTGGCGGACTCGGGAATTTATCTGCGCGGCGTGCCGCAGGTGCAGATTTGGGATCACACCAATCCCAAGGAATTCAAGAACGGCGCGGACAAAGGCAGCGGCGGGCTTTGGAACAACAGCCCCGGCGCGCCCGGCAAAGATCCGCTCGTGCTCGCGGACAAACCGTTCGGTCAATGGAACAAGTTTCGCATCCTGATGGTCGGCGCGCGCGTAAGCGTGTGGCTCAACAGCAAACTCGTCGTGGACCACGCGGTGCTCGAAAACTACTACGACCGCAAGCAGCCGATTCCGGCGCGCGGGCCGATCGAGTTGCAAACGCACGGCGGCGAGATTCGCTGGCGGAACATTTTCATCCGCGAGATCGGCGCGGCGGAGGCGAACAAAATTCTCGCCGGGAAAAATCACGCGGGTTTCAAGTCCGTCTTCAACGGCCGCGACTTTACCGGTTGGGCCGGGCCGGTGGATAATTACGATGTGACGGAACACGCCATCATCTGCAAGCCGCACAAAGGTGGCACGATTTTCACGAAGGCTGAATTCGCGGACTTCGCGGCGCGGCTCGAATTCAAGCTGCCGCCCGGCGGCAACAACGGTCTTGCGATCCGCTACCCCGGCCAGGGCGACACCGCCTACGCGGGCATGTGCGAACTGCAAGTGCTCGACGACAATTACGAGAAAGCCACGAACTCGAAAATCGATCCACGCCAGGCGCACGGTTCTGCGTATGGCATGGTCGCGGCGGCGCGCGGTTTCCAGCGGCCAATTGGTGAATGGAATTTTCAGGAAGCGATCATCCAAGGCTCGAAAATTCACGTCGAGTTGAACGGCTTTCCGATTCTCGACACCGACCTTGCGAACGTGAAGGAGTTCATGGCCAATTCGCCACATCCGGGCAAAGATCGCACGAGCGGTCACTTCGGATTCGCCGGCCACAACGATCCGGTGGCGTTCCGAAACATCAGTATCAAGAGGCTTTAGTGGCAGAGCGTCCGGTTAGGCCGCTCGACCGCCACCGCATGAATCGAACGCTCAAGTGGACACTCATCGGAGGTTGCGCGGCGGTGGTTGTCGCTGCCGTCGCCGTCAGTGCCTCACGTAGTCGCTTCGGCGACGGGCGTTCACCGGAGGAGCACCGGCGCATTGCTGAGGCGTGCCTGAGCATGTTGCGCTCGCCTCTCACCAACGACGTTGACATTGCGACAGACGACCCGCGCTTGCCGGAGATTGTCAGGGGTTTGTCACCGATTCACATCGAGATAATGCCGCCGACAGACGTGGTTATCATGCGTTCGACTGCGCCATCGGAGTATCACCTGAGCAGGCGTCCAAGCGATCCGAGGACATGGGTGCTTTATGTCGGAGGCAACGGCTCAGGTCACAGCCACAGAGAGTTGTTGAGGATTACCATTGACTGAGCGCTTAACTCGGGTGGGTTAAGCTGCAACGAGCAGTCTTATTCCGTTCACGAGGATGCGCTGGATGACTGCACTGTTTAGGCTAAGGTCTGGTGACTGAAACTTCGACGTGACGCGCGTCGGGCAGGATGAATTTTTTCACACGCACGAAGACTGATCGTGGTTTGAATTCGTCGAGGATCATTTCCGCGATGTTCACGGCGAGTGTTTCGATCAAACGCCAGCTTTGGCCCTCGCCGAAGCGGAGCAGACGCAGCGCGACGGCGTGGTAATCAATCGTGAGCTTCAAATCATCGGTGCCTGCCGCGTTCGTGAAATCGTGCGTCATCTCGACGGTGAGCAACAGCTTCTGTGGTTCGGCGCGTTCTTCGTCCGGCACGCCAATGGAGTAGAAGACCGAAAGATCTTTGATGACGATTCTATCCGGCTGGTTTTTCATGGCTGCCTCGCTTCTAAGCCGTTCTATGAGTGGAAGACGAGTTCGCCTTCATCCTAACCCTCTCCCCCAGGAGAGGGAACTCGCATTTCCCGCGCTGGAAAAAGTCAATCAGCGGTGACCGTTCCAAGGCGCTCGCAAAGTTCTCCTTCTCCCTGGGGGAGAGGGTCGGGGTGAGGGCGAGCGTTCTATTCAACTTCATGGTGACGGCTAAGTTTAGATCGGTCGGCTCGGAGTTGATTTGCCGTTCCGGGATTCCGCTTGGTTTTGGACGGCGTGCAAGAGCGTGAGCGTAGGCTGATTCAACGGCAGCGCAAACGCAGCTTTGAGCGGCAGCCAGCGGAACTCGCGCGCCTCGTCGTTGAGGACAACTTGCGGCGCACCGACGCAGCGGCAGGTATAGTTGAGCAATACAAAATGCGCGTCGCGATAAAACTCGCGCGAGTGGATGCAATCCTGCACGAGCACAAATTCGATGTCGCGAATCTCCAGCGCCGTCTCTTCGCGAATCTCGCGCCGCAACGCCTCGACGGACGTTTCGCCCCACTTCGTTTTGCCGCCGGGAATGCCCCACAAGTTCGACCACTTGTGCGTGCGAATCATCAACACTTCGCCGGCGTCGTTGAAAATCAGCGCGCCGACAGTGACGATGGGCCGCGGGTCCCGGTCGGGTGAATTTTTTTCAGCCGACGCTCCTAATTTGAGCGCGTCACGTTCGATCAAATCCCGCAACTCGCCGAGGTGTTCGACGATGAGGTCGGGCTGCGCCGCGCGCAATTGATCGAGCCGATTGTAGCCGGTGAGCACCGCGCAGGAAAAAATGCCGCCGTGCTTCGCGGTTTCGATGTCGTGCTCCATGTCGCCGATGAAAAGGGTTTCAGTCGGTGCCAATTTGTTCTCGGTCAAAATTTCGTGAATCTTCGCCCGCTTGTCCCAGACTTCGATGTACGGGCGGTCGAGGAATTCATCGAAGCGATTGCGCGCTGTCTGCACTGCAAAATGGTCGCGATGCACCGTGCTCAACAAGAACGTGCGCAGTCCGCGGTCGCGGCAAAATTCGAGAAAGCCGCGCGCATGCGGCAGTTCGACGACCGAATCCTGCACTTCCTTGAAGCGGCCGTGGAACCAGGCTTCGAGTTGCGCCATCGGCACGTCTGGCGTGTAGCGCTGGTAGAAGCGCGTGAAGGGCAGGCAGAATTCGGCGCGGAAGCAATCGAGCGTCATTTCAGGCAGGCCCGCTTGCGCAAACACATGATTCGTCGCGTGCCAGACGGCGGGCAGGTCGTCCACGAGCGTGCCCGACCAATCGAAGATGACGTTGCGAATCACGCGGGCAGTGTAGCCATTCCGCAGCAAGCCGCAAAGGAATTGGAGCCGCGCGTTACCTGATTCTTCGCGTGCTGCGCTCCTGCAGCCAGATGATGTCGCGGTTGTTCGGAGACGGCCCGATGTCTGGGATCAAACCATCTTTCACCAATGGCGGGGTTGTTCTGGGATCGAGCCATTTCTTGATCTCCGAATGGCCATCCGCGAACGAGAAACCGCCGGCACCATTGTGGTAGCTCGCTGGCAAATCGAAAAAGCCAGTGAGGCGGGGTTGATCCGGCCAACCGCGCATGTCGGTCGCGAAGTTGCCGATGTCGATGCTGTCTTCGCGCATATCCATCAATACAAATGTGCTGGATGGTCCAGGATCGATCATGTCGCTGAGCTTGAGGTAAATTCTCCATCCCGGCCCGGACTCATCAAACACTCCGCCGAACCCACCGGTCCAGATGTTCATCGACATGCTGCGCACGCGCGGCAGGGTGCGGCCCCGGAGTGGGCCGAACGCGGGCTGGATCTTCGAACGATCCGCCGGGCACTTCCAGATGCCTGCGGAGTTCCCGCAGTAGGGCCACATCGGGCTTTTCTTGATGTCCACTTCGATGTCCCAGTTCGATGGGTTGGCCGGATCGAAATCCATGCCGCCTGAAATCCAGACATATTTGTCCATCCACGCGAAAGCACCCGGGCTGGCGTAGAGAATTCTTTCCTCGTTGTCTTCGGCGTACATCCGCCAGGCCAGCGTGAGTTGCTTGTGATTGTTCATGCACAGGATGCCCTGCGCCTTGGTTTTGGAGCGCGCCAGCGCGGGCAGCAGCATCGAAGCGAGTATGGCGATGATGGCGATGACCACGAGCAATTCGATGAGCGTAAACGCCGCGCGCGATTGGGAAGCTTTCATGGTTCTCAACTGAGCGCCAATTGTTCCTTATACTTCACAGCGATGAAAAGATGTCGCATGACATTTCCAAAACGTCAAACGTCGCATCATCCATTTTCCACTGGATCTTCATTTCGGCTGGCCGGCTAATCGCTCGGGCGGAGCCTGGAAGGCGCGTGCCCGGAATAGAAAGTCCACAATGTTCCCTTCGTGCGGCTGGAGCCAGTTGAGTTGAATGGTCGGGATGGGGCCGATGTTCAACCGATCAATGTTCGTGGCATCCATGAGCTGGCGCTCCCACACTTTGTCGTTTGTGATCGCGCTGCACACCAGGGTTTGTCCGATTTTGGCAATCATTTCATTTTTGGGACACTGTATCACCGTGACGTAAGGAAACATGTATTCGGTTTGCGCAATTTTCCGCTCGGGCGCATCGCCGTGGATGACCCACGGCCGCAGGTACGCGCAAAATTCTTTTTCTACGAGTCGCGAGCCAAACTTGGCGGTCATGTCGGTCACCCCTTCTTCCTTTGTTTTTTCCAGGATCGAAGCGTGAATGGCTTTCGCCTGGCCGGGCACAGTGAAAGCCGCCAGCCCGGCCGTGGGATCTTCCGGCGGCTTGGCATCGATGGGGCCAAGCCGCTCGGCCAGCGCTTGGGCTATCTCTTTCGTATGACGGGAGGCCCACACACCGGAACAGTTGATGCAGCCGCGGCCACTGTTGAGATAAACACTGTCCACCATCAAATCGATATACTTTTCCCATTGATCCACTACATCGTCACCAAGCAGGATTTTGCTGAATCCGGGGCCATGCACTTGGACACATGGATTGCCATGATAGCGCTGCACCGTTTCCGTGCTGCCAAAAATTTTTACCCGATGACAGCGATTGACGACTTCCGCTCCCATTTCACCTTTGCCCGGGTAGATGCTGATCGCTTCACGCGGCACACCGGCTTGAAAAAACGCCGCGGCCATGCGGTAAGGCGTCCATGGCTCTTGCGGGCCGGGCTTCAGCACGAGGCCGATTTGCATTGGGATGACCGGCATCCATAGCGTATGAACGCCGGGGGAGTTCGAAGGCAGCACTAGCCCCAGCACTGGCGACTGTGCCTGGTAACTCACGACCACGCCGCGCGATTCCATCCCATAACCGCGCGTCAAAATATCCAACTCTAGTCCCCGCGTGAGGCAATCGAGGATCCGATCCATGTTCGAGAGCACGAAATGATTCTTGGACATGTTGCCCTTGCACATGTGCTCCGGCAAACCGGTCGAGGCAGATTGATGGCGCGCGAAATCGGCGGGTGATTGTTCGCCGTCGCCCATCGGCAACGTGGCGTCGCGATAAAGATCGGCGGCCTTCTTCATGATCTGAACCAGTTCGCGGCAGGGAATTTCGCGCAATGCGTCGCGGGCGCGCTGGGCCTTTCTCATGTCCTTGCTCAACAGGCCGGGATTGGCCTGGCTCACTTGGGCGAGAGTGTTACCGGTAATAAAGTGGGCGACTTTATCGACTTCGAGACTTTCGTAAGGTTCTCCCCAGCGAATGACAGGTATTTTAACCATACAGCTTTAGGATGGCGGAAGTGGACTTATATCTGGTTCAGACACCATTGGTGTCCTGAATTAAGCTGTACTCAAGAAAAATCTGCGCGGGAATTTGACTGCGGATTGTGAAACTTTGCGCGCGGAATGGGCGCGCGGATTTCTTGTGCCGAACGTCGCGCCTCGGCGTCCCAAACAACGACAAGCCAACGCAAATCGAGTGAGTCCACCGCTCACTCGCTGTCTCCGGCGCACACCCATGCTTCATTGAAATGTGCGTGCTTTATTGATTTGCTCTCCGCGCCGCCCTGCTTGATGAAAAAACTGTAACTCGCGTGCAACGAACCATCCCGCGCCTGTGTCAGACTCGGGTAACTGAAGGAGCCATCGCCGCGAGCCGCCAGTTCGAGATGCCGCTTCCATTTCCAGGAACGGCCTTCGTCGTCGCTGATCTGGACCGCCAGGCTGTGTCTTCCGCTTTCGAGGTCGTTGCCAATGAGTGCCCAGTGGCTATTGCGCAGGCCGACGATTTCCGCGCCGGAACCGGGATTCGGCAACCCGCTGTCGCGCACGTTCAACCAGGTTTCGCCGCGATCGAACGATTCAGCCTCAATCAATCGCTTCGGCGGCGGGCCATTGTCGCGCATCAAGGTGAACAGGGAACCGTCGCGGCGACGCACGATGCTCGGTTGAATGTTGCCGCCGCCAATGAGCGGTGTGCTCGTGTGCCACGTGCGGCCCCAATCGTCCGTGATGGCCATGAGCGAAAACGAAAACCCGTCGTGATACAGCGGCACGATGAGCCACCGGCCGTCGAGCACAAACGGATGCGCGCGCGTCATCCAGCCAAGCCGGGAATAAAGTTTGTCATCGGCCCGCTGGCGCATCGCGTCGAGATAATCCTGCACTTCGCGTTGCGTGCGTCCGTTCCAGTTGGAATCGCGCGCGGCTTGCTCCAAGCGCGGAAGCGCGTTGGATACGCCGATTTGGAATTCCGCTCCCGGCTTAACATGCACCACGTCGCTGGCTTCCCAACGCGGCGCGCCAGCGCGCTCGTAGTCGTGACTGATGCGACACTTCAACAGCGCGCTTTCCCAAGTGTTCGCGAGGATGGTGGTGTGAAAAAGCCACAACTTCTGTTGCGGATCGATGAACAGGCACGGATTGCCGTCCGGGTAATCGGGTGTATCGGCGAGGGTGAATCGAGCGCTCCATTGGGTCGCGCCGCGCCGAAGCCGCGCGCCTTCGATCTTCACGTCATCTGCCTTGCGCTCCCCCGAACCGTGAAACCAGCACACCAGCAAGTCGCCGTGAGGTGTCTCGACGATGCACGACGCGTGGTTGTGCCAGGACTCTAGCGGGAAAATGAGTTCGGCACGATGAAAAGGTTTCTCCGCGTGCGCTTTCGGAATCGCCAAGCAAAGAAATGCCGCCAGACAACTCAACGCGCAACGAAAGGAAAACGATTTCACGTCCGCATTGTCAGCATCCTGCCACGCGTCGCGAGACATTTTTCGAAACGCGGGAAATTTTTTTATTCGAGACGGACGCTACGTCTCCCACGTTGAGCTTCGTCTCCGGGCACAAGGTTGGCTGGCAAAATTCACCGGTTCGTTTAACAAATCCGATCCGCACTACTCGGCAAAAAATGCCGAGCGATGTGCAAATTAGTGGAAAAAAATTCCTAGCAACCGCAGACGGTTGCCAGATTCCGAAGGAGCCAAATCAGCAAACAACTCCGCTTGCGACCTGTTGCGGACAGCGTGCAATTTCCAGCTCACGCTGGGTTTTCTCTGCTTCAGCAAAGAGTTGGCGAAACCATTTCAAGCATTGCCTCGCTCAAACGGCTGTCCATTTATTGGACACATAAGACACCGACTGTCCCTAATCAGGACAGTGGTTTCAGCGAGTTTCGACTTGGAACCGCTGCAAGGAAATATTTCCGAATTCAACCCAGAGCCGATCGATCCATTCAGACTCCGTGCTTATCGGGGCTTTTCACGTAATTCTCCCGCGTTCATGGATTCTTCCGGCCTTTCTCATTCGGCAAATCATCAGAGCCGACCTGGCTGGCAAAGCTCCTGCTAAAGTTGTTTCAACAGGCACTGAATATGAAATCGAAACAAACCAAGAGCAGTTACTGGGAGCTACTTCTCGGCATCGCCATCATCGCCTTCCAACTCTGCGCCTTGCCCACCGACCAATGGCAGGCAAAATTGCCCGATCAGCCGCGTGACCACACCTTCCGTCAACCCGGTGTCGCAGGCGCACAACATGGCTGGCAGGAAAGCACCACATCCAGCGAACGATTTTCCGTCTCAGACGTAAACCTCAAAACCAGCTAAACCTATGCCTTTCTGCCTTGCTCCGGGGAAACGCGCCCCGCAATCTGAACGTCGCGCCAAACGCCTGCGCCCTGGTGGCACCGCGGAAAACCAACTCGTCCAGCAGTACATTCCACTGGTCAAATCCATTGTCGGCCGTCTTGCCATGACCCTGCCCTCGCACGTGGAAGTGGACGATCTATACAGCGTTGGCTTGGTCGGCCTGTTGAGCGCCATCAGGAATTTTAATCCCAAAAGCGGCAGCTCACTCGAAACTTACGCGCGCGTTCGTATTCGCGGCGCGGTCTTCGATGAACTCCGCCGCATGGATTGGGTGCCGCGCTCGATTCACAGCAAAGCCCGCAAAGTTCAAGCAAAGATGCAGGAACTGGAGCAGCGCAAAGGCAAAATGCCGACCGATGTTGAAATGGCCCGCGCGCTCAAATTGTCCCTTGGTGATTATCAAGCCTGTCTCGAAGAGATTCGCCCCGCTACCTTCATCTGCCTCGATGCCGCGCCGACTGGCGATCCCGACGACCACGGCAGTCAGTACGAATCCTTCGCCGACCGCAATCAGGAAAGCCCCCTGGAAGGCACGCGCCGTCACGAAGTCAGCGAGATCATCGCCGACCGCCTCAAGGAACTTCCCGAGATGCAGCGCAAGGTGCTCGCGCTTTATTACTTTGAAGATTTGCGCTTGCGGGAAATCGCCGAAGTGTTCGGCCTCACCGAATCGCGCATTTGCCAGATCCACGCGCAGGCCATCGTTGCCATTAAAGCGCACCTCGAAAAATACGATCTCGTCGCGGCGTAGGCACTTGGCGCGGCGAATGGGTTTTCCGCGTTTTCGATTTTCAAATTTCGCCGACGCTCGCAACTTCACGGAATTGCCGTTATCAATTCCGCGTGCAAGCAACGCATGACCTCGCTGTAGTCGGTTCTGGTTTCGCTGGCTCGTTGATTGCGACGATCGCCCGGCGGCTCGGACATTCGGTGATCCTGATCGAACGTGGCAAACATCCTCGGTTTGCCATCGGGGAATCCTCCACGCCGCTCGCCAATTTGTTGCTCGAGGAACTCGCGCGGCGCTACGATCTACCCCAACTGCTCCCGCTGACCAAGTGGGGAACTTGGCAACTTGCTCATCCTGACATCGCGTGCGGCCTCAAACGCGGGTTCACTTTCTTTCACCACGACTTCGACCGGACTTTCCAAAACGATCGTCAACATCAACGCCAACTGCTCGTCGCGGCGAGTCCGCACGACGGAATCGCGGACACGCACTGGTACCGGCCGGACTTCGATCATTTTCTGGCGCGCGAAGCCGCCCACCTTGGAGTGGAACTCCGGGAGGAATGCCGGCTGGAACGCGCAATTTCCATCGGCAACCAATTTCAACTCGAAGGCACCTGCGACGGAAAGCCGTTGCACATTCGCGCGCGCTTCGTGATTGATGCCAGCGGCCCGCGCGGTTTCCTCCACCGCGCGCTCGGTTTGACGGAATTGCCTTTGCTCGGTTTGCCTCGCACGCAAGCCCTTTTCTCGCACTTCACTGGCGTTGGACGCTGGGAAGATTTGCATCCAACTGGAAAGACAGCGCCGCCGTATCCTGTCGATGACGCAGCCATGCATCATGTCTTCGAGGGCGGCTGGATATGGGTGCTCCGGTTCAACAACGGGCTGACCAGTGCGGGCGTGGCGGCCACCGACCGGCTCGCGAACAACCTCAATCTCGCTGAAGGGCAATCGGCTTGGGAGCGCTTGCTCGCGCGCCTGCCGTCGGTGCGGGAGCAATTCGCGGAAGCGCAGCCGCAACTTTCTTTCGCTCACCTGCCGCAACTTTCCTTTCGCAGCGCCGAAGTCGCCGGGCCGAATTGGGCGCTGCTCCCTTCGGCCGCGGGTTTTGTGGATCCCCTTTTGTCCACTGGCTTTCCCCTCACCCTGCTTGGCGTGACGCGACTCGCCGAAGCCATCGAACAAGAATGGGAAACTCCACGATTCGCCGCGCGGCTCGATGATTATGTGAAACGAACTGCCCGCGAGTTGCTCGCCGCCGAGCTATTGGTCGCCGCGCTCTACGCGAGCATGAATGACTTTGCGATCTTCGCTCCGCTGACGTTGCTCTACTTTGCCGCCGCGAGTTTTTCTGAGACGGCGCGGCGGCTGCAACGACCACAACTCGCCTCCTCGTTTTTGCTTCACGATCACCCGACGTTCGGACACGAGTTGCAATCCTGTTGTCGTTACGTTCTGACGGGGCCGGCGGGCGCCGCGTGGTCGGACTCGGAGCGAGCCGGGCTT
>JACPZS010000196.1 GCA_016195385.1 Verrucomicrobiota bacterium | reverse complement strand
CATGCCAAAACTGTCAGGCATCGACTTGATCAAACGGCTGCGGTTCGCGCGCATGAACCTGCCGATCATCCTCGTGTCAGGCACAATTTCCAAGGTTGAATTAGATCAAAAGCTTTCGCTTCAACTTGCGGCCACACTGCCAAAGCCCTTTGCGCCGGACGAGTTGTTGGAAACGGTGAGAAATGTTCTAGGCACTACTGACATTGTGAGCCAGCGAAAAGAGCCGTGCTGAGAAACGAGTGAAGCCGGCCATCAGCTGATGGTTTGCAGCCATGATAATTCCTCCTTGTACCAGGGCGTGCAATTTCTGCCGTCCGCATTAAACCGCAAAGCAACATTTATTAGACGACGTGGAAATTTTTCACCTCAATAATTATATGACATTATCCATCGTGGTAACTTTGACTGAGGATAACTTCTCGACAGAAGTGCTTCAATCCTCGGCCCCCGTGCTCGTCTATTTTTGGGCTGAGTGGTGTGGTCCTTGCAAAACAATCGCGCCGGCTCTGGAGGAACTCGCTGATCAATACGAAGAGCGCGTCAAAATCGCCAAGGTCAACATCGACGAGCAACCGGCTCTGGCTGCCGAATACGGTGTTCGCGCCATCCCCACGCTGCTGCTGTTACGCCGGGGTCAGGTCGCCGATCAGTTCGTCGGGCCGCGCAGTAGATTCGATCTCGCGGAGTGCTTCGAGCAAGTTGTGTAACTCGATCCCGTCAGCCTTCCTCAACGCTCGCAAGAGATCCCATTTTGAATTAAGGGATCGTCTCTCAGGCTTATTCTCCTCGACGGAACCCCATCTTCTACCATCACTTTCCGGCAGTAATGGGGGGTGAACACCTGATAGGGAAACACCCCATAGAGAAGTCGAGGCGATTTCACTTATTATCGCGCCGTGAAAAACCTAATGCTTTTCCAAAGCAAGAAAATTCGGTTGGCGCGCAACCGCCAGCGTCAATCACTGGACTCGCCCCAAACAGATAGCAAATAGAAACCATGAATACTTCCATCCAATATCTCAAGCCGAATGTTACCGTTCAACCATCAAGAAATTCGTCCCAAAGCAAGGCGACATTATTCGTTTGGCGCAAACCGAGCGAACTCTACGTTTGGGTGGCGTTGCTAGCGGCGCTACTTTTGCTTATATTTGGCGCGCCTTCAGCCCGCGCCCACGAGAGTCCGATCGGTTGCACGGGGAGCGGTTTGGGAATTTTGCTCTTTACGGATACTGCGGACGTCCACATTGGAGACACGCTCAATTACAGCGTGACCGTGTTCAATGGCACGGGCACCGGGCCAGTTGTCTGCGATGCCACGGCGATACAGGCGTTCGTGGTCACGCCCGACGGAGTTTCGCACCCGATCACATTGGTGCGCACGGCGTTGTCTAGCGGGCAGTCGGATTTCTACCCCAATGTCGTCAGTTATGTCGTCCGCGCTCAGGACATTCAATCCGATGACACGGTGCGCGCCACGGCCAGCGACACCGGCATTATTCACCAGAACGCTACCGACAGCCAGGGCGGCGGCAATCAAGGGGTGAACACAGAAGTGAGCCGGCCCTGCATCCAAATCGGTGTACAATGCGTCGGCAGTGTCGGAGAAAACGGCGCGATCACTTTCACCGGCACGGTCACCAATTGCGGCAACAACACTCTGGTGGGCGTGACGGTCACGAATTTTGTCAACGGCGGGCAATTCCCGGTTACGTTCATCACGAATCTCGCCCGCGGCCAGGTCGCTTCATTTAGCGGAAGCTGGGTTCCTTTGAATCCTTGCAGCCCAAGCACGGCCACGCTGGTTGCCCAAGGCATTGATCAATTCACAACTCATCCCAGGACGGTGACAAGTTCTGCCACTACTACCTGCTCGGAGGTTCTAACGCCCGGCATCAAAGTGACCAAAGTCTGCCCTCCCCAACCAGTCTCTCCAGGTCAGTTGCTCACTTTTTCAGGCAGCGTCAGCAACACCGGCAATGTGACGTTGACCAGCATCGTAGTGGTTGATGATCAACCGGCTCCCAATACGCCCGTGTTCACTCTGGCTTCGCTGGCACCCGGCGCAGTGGCCAATTTCAACGGCAGTTACCTGGCACCGACTAATTGCTCCACCACGAGCGCCTTGACCGCCAGCGCGACGAGTACCTGCGGCGTGCCGGTCACGAGCACCGCCAGTGCGACTTGTCCTATCCTCACCACGCCGCAGATCAGTGTCACCACGGTCTGTTCGACCAACATCGTAGCGCCCGGCGGCGTGCAGAGTTACGCCGGCACAGTGCGGAACACCGGCGACATCACCCTGAAGAACGTCGTCGTGGTAAGTGACCGCCCCGTGGCGAACACGACGGTGTTCACGGTCGCCACTTTGGCTCCTGGCGCTTCAGCGAACTTCACTGGCACCTATACCGTTCCATTGCTCAACGCCTGCGCGGTCACCACTACAGTCATCGCCACGGGCCATGACCTCTGCACGGCCGTCGCAGTCACGGCCACCGCCGTGGTCACTTGTGGGGTCACCACCGCGCCGCAGATTGCGATCACACTGAACTGCCCGGCCGTGGCCGTCGCCACCGGCGCGCTGATCACCTACACCGGCGTCGTCAGCAACCCCGGCAACGTCACGTTGAACAACGTGGTGGTCGTCGATAGCCAATCCTCGCCCAGCACCGTGCTGACCGTGCCGACCCTTGCGCCGGGAGCGTCCGCCAATTTTACGGCGAGCTTCACCGCGCCGATCAACGCGTGCTCGGTCAGCAGCACGGTGGCCGCCAGTGGCAGTGATGCCTGCACTTCGGTCGTGGTTTCCCGGAGCGCATCCGCAATCTGCACTTTGTTAACGACTCCGCGCATCGCCATCACGCAGATCTGTCCAGTGACCGCAGTGGGGCCGGGTGGCGTGCTGACATTTAGCGGCACCGTTCGCAACACAGGCGACATTACGGTCACCAATGTGGTTGTGGTCAATAACCGCAGCGGGACTACTCCAATCTTCACGGCGGCCTCGCTGGCACCCGGCGCATCGGCCACGTTTACCGGCAGCTTGACAGTCGGTGCAAATGTCTGCGCTGTCACCAGCACTTCGACCGCTCAGGCGACGAGCCTCTGTGGTGTGGCGGTCACCGACTCGGTTACGTCCACCTGTCCGATCCTGACTGCACCTCAGATATTTGTAACGGTCACTTGCCCGACCAACACTGTGGCGCCTGGCGGGTCTTTGACCTTCGGTGGCACCGTCAGCAATGGCGGCAATATCACTCTGAGCAATGTCGTCGTGGTCAGCGATCGTCCGGCGACGAACACGGTTGTGTTCTCAGTAGCCACGCTAGCACCCGGCGCGTCCGCCAGTTTCACCGGCACCTACACCGTTCCGCTGACCTTTCCTCTTAACGCCTGCTCGGTTATCGTCAATGTCACGGCTACTGGGCGGGACATTTGCTCCGCCAACATCGTTACCAACATCGCTTCGGGCACTTGCCCCATCACCACTACTCCGGGCATTGCAATTACCCTGGCCTGCCCGGCCCTGGCGGTCGCCCCCGGTGGCTTGATTACCTACACGGGCACGGTCAGCAATCCCGGCAACATCACTTTGAATAACGTGACGGTTATCGACCTACAGGCTTCACCCAGTACCGTGTTGACCTTGCCGAGTCTGGCGCCGGGAGCCTCCGTCAACTTTACGGCGAGCTTCACCGCGCCAGCCGATGCCTGCTCCGTCACAAGCGCCGTGACCGCCAGTGGCAGCGATGCCTGCACTGCGGCCGTTGTTACCGACAGTAAGTCCACGACTTGCCCGTTGGTGACGACACCACTGCTCGCTCTCACGCAGAATTGCCCCGTCAACCTAGTAGGTCCCGGTGGCATTGTCACTTACACCGGCAGCGTCAAAAACGCGGGCAACATCACTCTTAGCAACGTGGTCGTCTTCGGTTCTCAGTCCGCGCTCAACACCGGCCCTGGGGCACCCAGCACGGCTGGCTTGGTGGGTTATTGGGCCTTGGATGAAGCAAACGGCGGCGGCGCCGGCGACAGCTCTGGCTTCGGGAACAACGGTAGCATCATCAACGCGTCGCGCGTCGCTGGACAATCGGGCAACGCCCTGAGTTTCAATGGTGTGAATACGTCAGTCAGTATTCCCAACACCGCCAGCCTGGATATCACCGGCCCAATCACGATGTCGGCCTGGGTCAATCCGCAATCCATGGCAGGCAAGCAAAACATCCTGGCGCACGGCTACACCAAAGCGCCTGATCAAAACGCCTCCGTCTATTTGCGCATCAATGACGGGCAATATGAAGTGGGCACCTGGAACAACGCGGTTCAGCCCACTGCCTCGGCGGCTATACCAAGCAGTGATCTTGGGATTTTTGTACACTTGGCCGGAGTATATGACGGTTCGGCATGGACAATCTATCGCAATGGCGTGGCATTGAACACGGTCGCCGGAATTGGCGCTGTGCCAGTCAACGCGCAATGGACAATCGGCGCGCGGGATGGGGGCGCGGATAGGTTTTTCAATGGAATCATCGACGAAGTGCGGCTCTACAATCGGGCTTTGAGCGCTGCGGAAATCCTTGCGCTAGCGGGCCAGGCCACCACCACCGACTCATCCACGCCAGTCTTTACTATCGCAACGCTGGCTCCGGGCACCATCGCCAACTTCACAGTGAGTTACTTAGTTCCCGCTAACGGCAATTGCACATTCACTTCTTCACTGACGGCAAACGGGAACGATACTTGCACCGGCAGTCGGGTCGCAGCCACGACCACAAGCACATGCACGTTGGTCACGGCACCCGGTATCCAAGTAACGCAGGTATGTTCCACCACCGCCGTGCTGCCCGGAGGAACTCTCAACTACACCGGCACTGTGATAAATACAGGCAATGTCACACTGAATAATATCGTCGTAATCAATGACCGCAGCGGGAGCACACCGATCTTCACCGCGGCGTCCCTGGCACCGGGTGCCACGGCTACCTTCACCGGCAGCTACGTGACGCACACAGATTGTTGCGTCGATTCCAGCACCGTCACCGCCAGCGGTCGTGACGTATGCACCGGCGTCGCCGTTGCTGACACGGCCACTCGTACTTGCCCGTTGCTCACGCTACCGAAGATCGTCGTAACCAAAGTGTGCCCGCCAAAATTCGATCAACCGGGCACGCTGAATTGGAATCTGCCCGGAGAATTGTTGCACTACAGCGGAACCGTCAGTAACGCCGGCAACATCGCCCTCATCAACGTGACCGTCGAAAACGACAGATCCGGCACCGGTTTACCCATACTAGGCCCGATAACTTTGGCGGCGGGCGAATTCGTTGACTATTATGCTACGTACATTCTTGCGGAAGATTTCTGCGGCACGGACACCGTTACCGCTCGAGGTTTAGACTCATGCACGGCCGCCCCCGTCGTGAGCAGTGTGACGACCACCTGCCCGATCATGACCACTCCGCGTATTGCCGTTATCCAGAACTGCCCGGCGCAACCAACACCACCCGGCGGCACTCACACTTACACTGGCACGGTCATCAATTCAGGCGATGGGACGCTGAACAACGTTTTTGTCGTGATTGACCAACCGGCCCACAACACTCCGGTAATCGGCCCAATCTCCCTCGCGCCAGGCGAAAGAAAGGATTTCACCGGCAGCTATATCGTGGCGCTCAATTGCTGCACGACCATGGACACGGTCTCGGTACGCGGACAGGACCGTTGTTCTGGCAGCAACGTGGTCGCCACCGCAACCGTCATTTGCCCTCTGCTCACTACGCCACGCATCACCGTCACTCGCGTATGCCCGACGACGCCGGTTTCCGTGGGCGGATTGTATGTATTCACCGGCTTGGTGAGCAATACCGGGGACGTGGTCTTAACAAACGTCTTCGTGTTCAGCAATCAGCCGAATCCCAATACGGCGTTGCTGGGACCGATTGAACTGGCTCCGGGCGAATCAGAAGAATTCACCGGCAGTTACACAGTCGTGGCCGGTACCGATCCAGCGGCCGACACCGTCACGGCCCGCGGCATGGACACTTGCCAGGCACGAACCATTTCCGCCACGGCCAATTGTTCCGGGCCGATCCAGTTAAACACCCCCATGATTACCTCGGTGACCCTTGCCAATGGCATGGCGACGGTCTCTTGGACGGCCACACCTGGGACTACTTATTGTCTCCAAAGCAAAGGCGGCGCACGGGATGCCTGGATTAATCTTCCTGGTAATGTGACTGCCAGCGGTGCCACCGCTTCTAAAAACGACTCTATGGGATCAATTCAGCAACGCTTTTATCGGATTATGGTTGTCCAAGAATAAACCCAACTCTGGGGAAATCATCCCAGCCGAAGAAGAGTTTCTTTGGCTGGGTTTTCGACAGAAGGAAACAATGGCACTTATGAAAAAGACGCCAATACTTTTTGCTGTAGTATTATGGGTGCGCGCAATGTGCGTTGCGGCTCAAGTGGAGGGCACATCCAAAATCCAGTTCAGCCAGACGATCTATGACTTTGGCAAGATTTCGCAGGTCGCAACTGTCTCCGGCGTTTTCAAGTTCAAGAACGTCGGCGACGGTATTCTCAAACTCGAGCCGCCCAGGACATCCCGCGGGTGCACGGTCAGCGAGTTAAAGCCGGACACGCTCCAGCCTGGCGAAACTGGCGAGTTGCCCTTCACCGTGAATCTTGGCTCTAACCGGGCAACGGTGGAGAAACACATCGCGGTCCGCTCCAACGATCCGCAGACTCCAGTAGTTTTTCTCACCGCCAAAGTTCATTACACGCCGCTCTTCGATCTCAACCCGATTACACTTGTTGCCAATCTGCCGCTTGGGACGAAAGAGACCACCGAATTCGCCACCTATACCCGCACTGACGGAAAACTGTTGCGGATTGCCAGGCTGGAGGCCTCCAAGCCCTGGATCACGGCTACAGTGGAGCCGAGCGCCCAGGCGGATGAGGCTACCGTGCGCATTCGCGTTGCCATTCGCCGGGATGGACCACCACGTCGCTTCAACGAATACGTTCGAATTTATACCGCCGGGCAGACTAACACGCCCGCATCAAACATCTACGTTTACGGCCAAATCATGGGTGAAGTCTCGCTCAGTGCTGAAGCGCTTTATTGGAGCGTCACCGACGCGGCAGAAACGCCGATAGAGGGCATGGAGGCACTGATTCCGCGGCGGGTGACAATTCGATCGGATAATGGCCAGATGCTTGAGTTGAAGAATCTGCAAAGCACGATCAAGGGCATCAAAGTCGAACTGGTGCCAAAGGAGGACGGCAAACTCTTTGAACTGGTTGCCCGACTCGATGAAGTGCCGGCGAGCAGCGTCAGCGGCATTGTCTCGTTTGAAACTTCGGTGGCCGCTCAATCGAGGATTGAAATTCCGCTGACTGTCTATGTGTTCAAACCGTGAGTAGAACTATGAATCTTCGCCGCTGTCGTCCTGTAGCCAAGGTAATCGAAGAATTGATCGGCAACGGCAATATTCCGAGTGGCCGGTATGTAGATGAAGAACTGTCTGCTACTGAACTTCACTTTATCGAACGCAGGCTGAAAATCACTCTCCCGGATACCTACCAGAAGGTGATGAGTGAGTATCCGTTCGCCCACAACTCCTTCACTGCCGAGTTTGTGCTGATGAATGGCGTCGAGAACTTGCTGGAAGCTGCGCAAACCCATACAGAACCGTCGAACAGCTTCTGCATAGGTAGCGATGGTGAAGGAACAATCTATTTTATTGATCTCTTCCGGCCAAATTCTCCAGTTTTTGCCCACAACCGTAGGATGGCTCTATTATACGAGGAGGCTGCCGACATCAACGATTTCGTTGGCCGATGCCTGAAGGCGGAAAAGGCCATCGAGCGCCGCAAAAAAAAAGACTCCCCAATGAATTGGTGGAAGATTTGGTATTCGAGTCGGCCTAAAAACGTGTGAGCCATTGGCAAAGGGAAGCCACGGATTCACCGGGCTGATTCTTGTCGCTTGTTTTTTAAACTCTTAACTTTGCCAGCGATGATTGCAGTTGAAGTTTTTATTGTCACTAGCGGTAGAGCTTTCCTCATCGAGATTTTGGGTAATTTTGTGCATGGGCGAGATCGACAAGACAACTGATTGCACAAGCGCGAAAGTTGATTTCCAAGATCAATTATTTAGATCCTGCTTTAGCTCCATGAGGTGAACACCCCATAGCGCAGGCGGTTTTGTCGCGTATCATGAGGCATGCGAAACAACGGACTCTTCCAAAACGGAAAACCGGGCCACAATCGCACATGAAAGTAATACTATGTTAGGATCTATTCTATTGGTTATGCTCATTCTGCTTTTGATCGGCGCGCTCCCGGCTTGGCCACACAGCCGAAGTTGGGGGTATGGCCCGACCGGCGGACTGGGCTTGGTGGTGCTCATACTTGTCGTCCTAGTGTTGACGGGCAGACTTTGAGCCGGGTGAGTACCTTTACTTTGCCGGAAATGATCAGTGCCTGTATGGAGCGAGTTCTGGTCTATTTTAAAGAAGAGGGTCGAAAAGGCAGCGGGTTTCACAGGTTTTCAGATGGGGTAAACACCCCATAGCACTCGCAAGCTTTTCCAGCTTATGGTGACCGTGTGAAAACTAATATGATTACATTGCTCAAACGTCTCTCGCTGGTGCTACTAGCAACCGGTTTTCTGGCTGTCGGCGGCATCGGCTGCAACACGGCGCACGGCTTCGGAAAGGACGTCACCAAGACCGGCGACGCCATTCAAAGGGGCACCAAGTGACCCCGACGCCTGCTTGAGCGAGTGCGTGGTTTGTGGCTTTGCACTTTGCTTCACGGCAGGAAGTGAGTGGCAGATGAAAACCGCGCTCCACTTCGAGAATTATCCCAAAGGCAGCGAGATTCGGAATCCAACCAGGCGGATGACTGGCAGATTGGGGGCGACAGTTTGGGGGCAATGGGACGAGTTGCGACATGCGGCGGCGATAATCGGGACGGTGCTTTGCTTCTGCGTACGCTCGCAATACTGGACGCGCACGGCGCGAAATGGTTTCGCGCGGCAGATCCTGGCCATTGGCGTCGAACCGGTCGGGTTTGTTTGTGCGGTGGCGGCGTTCGTCGGCATCACGGTGGTGGTGCAGCTTTCCTTCTGGATCGGTGAAGCGGGGCAGTCCCAACTGCTCGGGCCACTGCTGGTAACCGTCGTGGCGCGTGAGCTGGGGCCGGTGTTGATCAATCTCGTGATCATTGTTCGCAGCGGCAGCGCGATGACGACTGAACTGGGTGTGCTCAAAATCAACGGGGAGGTATGTGAGCTGGAAGCCAGGGGCGGCGATCCGTTCCTGCATCTCGTCATGCCACGGGTGCTGGGTGTGGCAGTGTCCACGTTTTGCTTGACGATTGCTTTCATTCTCGTCGCTTTTGCGAGCGGCTTCCTGTTCGCGGCCTGGACGGGAAAGGGTGGTCGAGATTTGTTCTTATTTGCGGATACCGTGTCGAGGGCGTTTCAGCCCAAAGACGTTCTCAACATCCTTGCCAAAAGCATTCTGCCCGCTCTGTTCGCAAGCGTGTCCTGTTGTATCGGTGGGTTGAGCGTCGCCGGGTCGGTCGCGGAAATTCCGCAGGCCACGCAACGGGCGCTTACCCGCTGCGTCGCGGGACTGTTTGTCATTTCCGCCGTGGTGTCGCTGCTGACTTACCTCTGACGATGAACGAAAAGCCTGTCATCTCTGAACCTTCAAGCCCCGAAGGGCGAGCCCCACGGCTGGAAACGCGCTTCAAATTACGACACGTCAATGAAATCACCGGCACGTTCGTGCTCGTCATTGTCGCCATGCTGATTGCCGCCGTGGTATGGACCGGTCGCAGCCAGCGCTGGTTCAAAGGCAATGTCACCCTGCGGATTGTTTTGCCCGAGGCCGGGGCGGCGGGAATCCGGCAAGGCTCCGAGGTTTATTTTCTGGGCACACTCGTCGGATCAGTTTCTGCCCTGGATGTCGATGAAACTGGCCGCATGGAAGCTCAGGCAAACATCCGCCACGATTTTTTCCTGTTCGTTCGCGCGGACTCATCAGCGGTCGTCAAAAAGAAATTCGGCGTGGCGGGGGATTCATTTTTTGAGATCACGCGCGGGCAGGGCAAACCGTTGCCGGAAAAAAATGCTTCCATCGTCTGCAACGAGCAGTTTCATAGCGCGCTGGAAGCGGCCGTGGAGGAAGTTCGCCACGAAGCCATGCTGGTGTTGAAGAAAGTCAACAGCGGCCTAGATACGTGGACCAAACTAGGGGCGGATCTGGGTGAAACTCGGCAGCATCTGGATGAACTCACCGGGCGCTTGCAGAACATGGCCGCTGGCATCGTGGCGGGCAAAGGCACCGCTGGCAAGTTCATCACCGACACCGTTTTGGCCGACGAGGCGCAAAGGCTCTTGGCGCGGGCCAACGAAACCATGGGCGAATTGCAGGGCGTGGTGACGAACCTGAACGTCGCGGTGATGAACGTTCAGAACGGCACAGCACGCCTGCCGGAAATCACCGACGCGGTGGCCAACGAAACGAAAGACCTGCCGGGCCTGGTCCAACAAACGCACACCTCGATGCGCGAACTGGAGCGGTTGATTGAAGCCATGCAACGACATTGGCTCCTGCGCAAATACGTGAACGCGACGAACCCGCCGTCCCTCCATCCGTCATCTGAAATCGCCGTGCGGCCAAGAAGCCGGTGAAAGCGCCCCGTTCACTGAAGAATTCTGCGAACTAAGGTTCAAGGAGTTGAGCCGGCGGCGATCCGTTCTCCAACGCATGGTCGGGTTACACCCCATAGCGCCGCGCCAGTCCACAATGCACCATCTCACCAGTACTAAAACAGTAACACGAAAGAAGATCAAAAATGAACACAACAAATTCGGGCGTGATTGAGACAGTAAAAGACAAGAGCGTTGCCGTAATCAAAGGCGCGGAAAAAATTGTCGAGACGACGGTGGATACCGCTGCTCAAATCCTCGCCACAACGGTCAAAGATACAGCCAAGGTTACCGGCGAAATTGGAGCCGCTGCCAAAGGACTGGTCGTAGGGACAATCACGGGCGCCAGGGAAGTGGGAGTGAAAGCCGAGGACGCCACGGCGGCGGTTGCCGGTGGGGCTTTGAAGGCCGCTGGCGAAGTCGCATCAGCGGCGGTTGACACAGTTCGCACGACAGTGATCAAGCTCGGCAACAGCGATAAAGTCGTGCAAAAAGGACCGGAGATGGCCGTGTCCAAGAATTGAACCGATGACTCGCCGCTGACGGGTGCGGGCACGCACTCACCAGCGATTTGTTCCAAAACAACCTGAAAGAAAATCTATGTTATACACAATTGCGGTAATACTTCTCGTTTTGTGGGCGCTGGGGTTGGTGAGCAGCTACACGATAGGCGGGTTAATCCATGTCCTGCTAGTCGTTGCCATTGTCATGGTGCTCGTCAACTTCATTTCCGGGCGCAGAGGTGTGTGATAGGCATGAATGAAGAATGCGGATGCAGCCAACGACGAATCAACAAACCGATTGAGATAACCAAGAGTACGGTTTTCGCTACTCATTTCAATATCGTTACCGGATTAGCTTGTTAAAATTCATGGCCTTACAACGAAGCCAGGTCGTTTTCTTATGCTTTCACTCAAACACTTCAATATACGTGCCAGCCATATCCAGCGCTTTCCTCATGAATCTCGAAACATTTTCGCTGGCATCAAATTTTTCGCGGCGCACATTCGCGCAAACGCGTTCGGGGAGATTTTTTTTATCCAAATGGTTTAAAAGAGAAACAAGGATAGTGCGCCGCCTGCAGCGCGGGGCGCTGCGCGCCCCCGCGCTCCGGGCGCGCGCGGCTTTCCTTCCAGCAACATCGTTATTTTGTGGGTGCAAAGCAGCCACGCTCGCTTTCCGCAATCGCTGCGGTCGTGCGGAGTCGTTTGGAAGTCTGTGTGCCTCTCGACGCGGGCCCGTTGGCGGCAGACAGCCTGCGAGTTTGAAGGCCAGGCCGCCCGCCACCAACGCGCCCGCGTCGCCGCACCGAAGATCAGCCGGTCCGAAACGTCGCCCGTCCCGTCGTCCCGCGCGGACGATTTCAAGATTGATCAGGGTGTCCGCCCCGGACGCCGGGCCGTTCGTCGTTACCGACCGGCGGCTTACGAAGCGCGACGGACGCCCCTTGGCAGTTCGTTCGTCCCCTGCCGCGTGCTGACGTCGTGGGTGCGCCGGTTTTGCTTTTAGAGTGGTGCGCAGGTTCCGACCGGGCCACGGCCCCGGCAGCCGCGCACTTCACGGGCCGGCGCTCGCGCTCGTTCCAGGCACCTTTAGTCCTTGGCCCGGACGGGGCGTCTTTTTGCTCCGCAAAAAGTGTTGGCGGGGCGCGGCGGTGCTGCGAGTTGTGATTGCTCGCGCGGCGAGCGTTGCCGCGTCAGCGTTTGAGCGCGCGCAGATGGCGCGCGACGGTGCGCGGCGATGCCTGGGTGCGTTCGACCGACCACAGCAGGTTGATCGAACCTGTCGCCCGGTAGTTCGCGCACGCGCGTCGCAGCAACGCCGGATCTTCCGTGCGTTTGTCGAGCAACGCGCACACGAACAGGAAGGGCAGTTGCTTCAGCCCAAGTTCCCGCTGGCAGAAGCGCACCGCGCGATGAAACACCGAATCGACCTCGATGTCCTGCACGCGCACGCCGCGAAAACCGCCCACCGTCCCCCACCGTGCGCAGTGCGCGTGCAACTTCTGGCTCCGCTTGAACTGTTTGCTGACGTACTTCGCCAGGTAACTGATTGAGCCGTGGTTGGCGAGTTTCACATGCACGCGCCCGATCCCGAATTGCGCCCCGATGCGCCGGACTTCCCGCACGTCGATCCGCCGGTTCAACAGTGCGTGCCAGTGGATGCCGTGCGATTTATGCAGTTCGACCACCTTCACGCCTTGCACCGTCCCGCCATACACGTCCTCCAGTTCACGCACGAAGCGCGCCCACAGTTGCGCGTAGTGCCAGTCCGCCAACACCCGCTTCACCGTGAACGTCCAGAAATAGATGCGCCGTGTCTCCGCGAAGAATTTCCCCGCCGAGAGCCGGAACGCCGCTTCGGATTTGGTCATCCCGAGCGAGGATTGGAAGAAGCCGCCCGCCGCGCGAAGTCACCCAACGCGGCGGGCGGTGCGAAGACTACGGCAGTTTGCGCGGACGGCCGCACGGATGCGCCTGCCGATACCAGTGCGCCAGTTGACTGACGCTGATCAGTTGGTAGCCGTACCAGCGATGCACGGCGAACGTGCCGTTGGCGATGAGTTGATAGATGCGCACGCGACTGCGACCGGTCAGCAAGGCCGCCAGCGCGGGATTCACGAAACCGTGGTGTTTCAAACAAGCCGCAAAGAACGAATCAAAGCCGGGATCCGACGGGGTCAGGATCGCGCGGGACGATGGGGATGACGACATCCAAAGGCGGGTTGAACATTATGAAAAATGCCCGGCCCGGCTCGTGCCAGACCGGGCGTTGGTTTACTCGAACAACGCTTCGAGCCGCCCGCGCGCCGAGTAGTTGCCCTTCTCGCGGCTGAACCCGTCCAGATGCAACACACACGCCTGCCCTTTCTTGAAGGGCGCTTCGTATTTGGTCACGTCGGTGCCGTCCGGCACGCGCTCACTCACGCGAATCGAACGATGCCCAGCCTCGACGTTGTGACTGAGCAGTTGCAGGTTCACCGCGCGGCCCGTCTCTTTGTCGCGCCACGGAATCACTTCCGCCTGGCTGAAGCGATATTCAACCACCAGCAGCGCTTCGCCGTTCAACATTTTCGGCAACAGTTCTCCTTTTTTCATTGTGATACTTCTTCTTCTTGGTGCGGATCGATTTTGGTTGTTCACGTTCCACGGTGATCCGCCAGCCGGGGATCGTGAAAATCGTTGTGTTGCCCGTCGTCACCGAGGGCGCAAGTTTGCCCGCCAATGGCGAAGGCTTCTCCTTCAATCGCCAACCGCCCAGCACGGGCGGCTCCACGATTTCCGCCGGCGGCGCTTGTTCATCCGACCAGACGAACAGATGCACGCCGTTGGCCGAGTGATAGGGCATCGGCGGCGGGCCTTCGTGCGTCAATTTCTCGAAGGTCGAGAGCAGCCGGTTCCATTTGTATTGCAACGCCTCCTCGCCTTCGCGCTTCTTGGCGCGTTCGCGGCTCAACGCCACTTTGAACCCGACGAAGCGTTTGACGAAATCCTGGTAAAGTTCGGTCGAAGTGAAACAGACGCGCTTGACCTCCGCGATTTGCTGGGTGCGCACTCCCGCCGCGCTCAATTCATTCGTCACCATCTTGGGCGTCGGCTGGTGTTTGGTGATCCAGTCGCACAGCGCCAGATACTTCGTGCGCAGCACGGCGGCGGCGGCGACCATCTCACGCGCGAGTTCGCACAATTCCGCGCCGTTGGGATCGGGCATCGACGGCGGTTCGATCAGTTCGAGTTTCATCGCGCGCCCTCCTTCATCCCCGGCACGATGGGTGTTTGTGCAAACTCGCCGCGTTGCGCCCGTTGGGTAAATTCCTGGAGATTGGCCCGGCTCAGATAGAGCCGGCCGCAAATGTTGATCGGTGTCAGCCAGCCCTTCTTGCGCCAGCGCCAGACCGTGCAGTTGGTGATCCCGACTTGTTCAATCCACGCGCTGAGGCTGATCAGGCCCGGCGTCCCGTTCGTGTCGTGCGGCAATTGCATACCGCCACGTTGAACCTACCGCCGCCGCAATAATACTTGGCCAATTGTTAAGGTTTTCCAGCCACCGATTGCGCAGCCACAGACTCCGCCACGACGGTCGGCCCGAACACCAGCTTCCGCGCCTGGCGTTGCGCATGTTCATTCGACAAGTGACCATAGACTTTGCCGATCAATACGCCGCCATCCTGGTGCCCCACCCATCGCGCTATCGTCATGTAATCAATCCCCGCCATCACGCAATAGCTAATGAAGTAATGCCGACAGTCGTGAAATCCGAAATGCGGCAGTCCCGCCTCTTTGCGCGCCAGCAGCAACGTTTCCCGAAATGTTTTGGCCGCGCGATCCTGTTCACCGCGTTGCGGCGACGGGAACAGCCATTGTGAATCCGGCGCGCGCCGCCCCAACATCGATTTCAAATGCGCTTCGAGACTCGGATTGAAATCCACCACGCGCGATTTGTGATTCTTCGCCAGGCCATCCGCCCCGATCGTCAGTTGTGAATTTTGCCAGTCCACATCCGCCCACTTCACGCGCAACATCTCCGCCATCCGCGCCCCGCAATACGCCATCAACCGGATGTAGTCACGGAACTGTTCGCCATTCTTGGAAACTTCCAGTGCTTTCGCGCAAACATGTTCGAGTTCCGCCGCCGATACCAACGCCCGCTTCTTCGGTGTCCACTTCAACGGGCGGAGATTCTCAGTGGGCAACGATTTCAACCACCCGTTGTCGATGGCTTTGTTGAGCACGTTGCGCAGCACCGTCACGCCGAGATTGACGGTTCGACCGCTCACCCCTTCGCCTTGCCGCTTGGCGATGAAGCCATTGATCGTTGCTTTGTTGATTCGGTCGAGTCGCGTTTCGCCGAGATGGGCAACCCACTGGTTCAGGTGCGCACGTTCCGTCTCCAGCGTGGCTTCGCGCTTCGCGTCTTTGACCAACTCAAAATAGGCGAAATACTCCTTTACGTAGTCGCAAAACTTCGGCGTGCGCTTCGTCACCGGCAGTTCGTTCGTCTCGCGCTGAGTCTGTAACCGGCGCAGTTCGGCCGCCGCCTGTGCCACTGTCGAAACTCCTTCCAGTGGCACTCGGCGAGTTTGCTTGCCGCCGGTGGCGGTGTCCTCAATCGCGAGACGGGCGTAGTAACGTCCGTTCCGGATCCACAGCCCGCGAATTGGGCGCTTGCGCGCGTCGCAGACCTTTTGGTAGCTTGCGTGTCGTTGCTTATGAACGTCCAAGCCGAGATGACGAGCGCTGGTGAAGTCACTTGCGGTAACATTGCTTTGCATACCGCAAAAGTGGCACAATTAGTGGCACAGAGTCAATACCAGGCTTTGAAGTTGTTCGTAAGTAATTGCAAATAAGGTTGCCCGCGTGGCGGAATTGGCAGACGCGCTAGATTCAGGTTCTAGTGAGTAACATCGTACAGGTTCAAGTCCTGTCGCGGGCACCATGTCTTTTCGAATCCTTCTGGTTTTCCTGTTCCCGCGCTTTCTGCGCTACGAGGCCTTGTGGCAAAGGGTTCTTTGGTGGCGGTGAAGAGTCGGAAACAGAATCTCACAGCCATCAACAACTGTGCCGATTTTCTTCGGGGAATTATTTTGAGCCAATCGACGCCGAGTGTTACAAGCAAGCGATTGTCCGCTCGAAAATTCAATTCCGATCTGGAAGTGATGCGTCTGGCATTGGCGCTGGCCCGGCGCGGCTGGAGTAAAACTTCTCCGAATCCGCTGGTGGGCGCGGTGCTGGCGCGCGGCGGCAAAATCATCGGGCGCGGCTGGCATCGGCGCGCGGGCGGGCCGCACGCCGAAATCGAGGCAATTCGCGATGCCCAAAGGCGCGGTCATAATCCACGCGGGGCGACGCTTTACGTGACGCTCGAACCATGTTGCACACACGGTCGCACACCGCCTTGCACCGAAGCCATTGTTGCAGCCCGGATCCGCCGCGTGGTGGTCGGCGCAATTGATCCGAATCCAAACCATGCGAGAAAAAGTTTTGCGATTTTACAACGCGCGAGAATTGCCGTGTCACGTTTGGGCGAGAACATTGCCGAGCGCAAAAGCGGCGAAAGTCACTCCGTGCATGCTGAAGATCTTGCCATCCGACAATTACTCGCGGATGAGTGTGTGCGTTTGAACGAAGTTTTCAATCACTGGATCGTGCATCACACCCCATTCGTCACTGTGAAAGCCGCGATGACACTGGATGGCAAAATCGCCAGCGCCAGCGGTGAATCGAAATGGATCACGGGGGAAAAAGCGCGAGCGTGCGGGATGAAGTTGCGCCAAAATAACGACGCCATTCTTGTCGGCGTGAACACTGTGCTCGCCGATGATCCGAGCCTTACTTTCAGAACAAAAAAGAAATCTGGGCAGCTTCGTCGAATCATTTTGGACTCACTGGCGCGGACGCCATTGCACGCAAAGGTCGTGACCGATGAATTCGCGGGGTTAACGACGATCGTGGTGAGCAAGCTTGCACCGGAGAATCGCGCACAAGCACTGGCCCGGCGCGTGAATGTAGTCGTCGCGCCAGTCGTGAATGCAAAACTGAAAATGCAAACCCTAAAATTGGATTTGCGCTGGCTCTTAAAAAAACTCGGTTCCGAAGACGTGACCAGCCTGCTTGTCGAAGGCGGCGGCGAAGTGAACGCGTCGTTTTTGGAAGGTCGTCTGGCGAATCGAATCGTCTTTTTCTATGCGCCCAAAATTCTTGGCGGCCGCGACGCACGCAAAGCCGTCGCCGGCACCGGCGCGCGCAACTTGAATGAGGTGATTCAACTGCGCGAACTGGCGTGGCGCCAAATGGGTCCGGACTTGATGCTGACGGCGCGAGTGGATTGAATTGCCGCACGAAACAAACGAGCATGTTCACCGGCATCATCGAAGAGACAGGCGCCATCGAGAAAATCGCAAAAACGGAAAACTCGATCCGCTTGGTTGTACGAGCAAAAATTTGCGCGCGGAGTGTCAAGCGCGGCGACAGCATTGCGGTCAATGGCTGCTGCCTGACCGTGATCAAGGTGGCCAGTCAAGGTCGGTCCAAGCAACTGTATTTCGATCTTGTGCGCGAGACGTGGGAACGCACGAATCTTCAATTCCTGCAGCACGGCGCGCTGGTCAATCTGGAGCGGGCGCTGCCCGCGAACGGACGGCTCGGCGGGCATTTCGTCACCGGACACATTGACGGCACCGGCACGATTCGCCGCTGGGAACGTAAAGGCGCGGATCACGTGATCGAGATCGCCGCGCCACCGGAGATTTTGCGCTACGTCGTCTTCAAAGGCTCGATTGCCGTGGACGGCATCAGTCTGACGGTGGCGGGTGTGACGAAGAAAAGTTTTCAGATTTGGATTATTCCGCACACGCACGCGGTGACGGCGTTGCGCGAACGGCGTGTCCACGACATCGTGAATCTGGAAGCCGATTTACTGGCGAAATACGCGGAAAAGCTGTTCGCTACTTGCCAGGCGCCCCGAACGGATCCTTGCTCTTATGCCAACGTGAAACCGGCTCAATCGTCCGCACGCGCATCGCGCTGACAAAGTTGGTCTTGCCGCTCACTTCCTTGAAAACATACCAGCCGCCGACGCGCTGCGGTTTGCCCACGCTGGTGTAACGGGCCGAGCCGGTGGTGGTGATTTCGTAACGCGTGGCGCAACCGCACAGGAAAAACAGGAGCAAGCCGAGGATGAGAATTTGGTTCTTCATGGATTCATCTAGCGCGGCTCAACGGTGCGCGTTCTTCGCAATTTTTGTCAAGCCGCCGCTCTGAACACAAAGCCCGGCGAGCGTTTTCCGGATCTAGTTTGCTGAAGTTGATTCACTTGGCGGCCGCACGATGTAGCCGCCGGATTTTTCGTCCGGTTCCAATTTCATGAGGTTGCGCTTCTGCGCTTCGAGCAGCAAGTCGTTGAAGGAACGAAAGCCGTAGGCGCGTTCATTGAAACCCGGATGCCGCCGCTTGATCGCCTGCTTGATCATCGAACCCCAGATTTGTTCATCCTCACCGCGTTCCGCCGTGATGGCCTCGAAGGTTTCCACCACGAGATCCAGCGCATCGCTCGGCGGCGGGCCTTTGTCTTCCTCCGTGCCCTCCGGTTTCGCGGCGGCCGGTTTCGCGGCCCGGCGTTGCCGGGCCTTCGACGGCTCGGCGCGGACAAGGTCGTCGTAATAGATGAATTCGTCGCAGTTGTTGATGAACAGGTCGGAAGTCGAATTCTTGACGCCAACGCCGACAACCGTCTTGGCGTTTTCCCGCAGTTTGCTGACGAGCGGCGAAAAATCCGAGTCGCCGCTGATGATCGCGAAAGTGTCCACGTGCCCTTTCGTATAGCAAAGGTCGAGCGCGTCCACGACCATGCGAATGTCGGCGGAATTCTTTCCCGACTGGCGCAGGTGCGGAATCTCGATCAACTCGAACGCCGCTCCGTGCAAATTGCGCTTGAACGCCTTGTAACGATCGAAATCGCAGTAAGCCTTCTTCACCACGATGTGGCCTTTGAGCAGGAGCCGCTCCAGCACCTTGTTGATGTCGAACATCGGGTAATGGGCGTCATGCGCGCCGAGCGCGATGTTTTCCAGATCGAGAAACACCGCCATCGTGGCATTGGAATCGAGAGCGCTCATAGTGGAGGCGAGGTTACCAGCGTCACGGCCCGTGTGCAGCAGTAAACACGGAAAATTCTTTGGTGATCCGTCGGCCCGTTCACGGCCACCGATTCATGAATTCGCACGCCGCCCCGCGAAGCTATTCATCAGTGAGGATCGCTTTGTTGGCTTTCAAGAATTTTCCCAGCGCCACTTTGCCCGTGAGCGAAATGGGTGCCCGCTTGGTATCCCCCCGGTAATGCTTGTAGTGAACCAGCGTCTTGCCGACCGTGCCGATGCGCAGATTGGAGCCGTCCATCTTCCAGATTTGACCGCTCTCGAATGATGTTGGCGCGATCCGATTTTTAGTTGTCAACTTTTTCATCCTTGGACAATCGCAGAACGTTTCACAAATGCAGAGCAAATAAAGTGAGAATTTTGCGTCCCCTCCTTGTGTTGCCCGTCAAGCGTCGGCGGCGGCTGGAAGTAAGAGTTGCGCGTGGTTTCTTGGTCGCGTCTGATTACCGCTGGTATGGGGCACCAATATCACGAATACCGATTCTCTTTGACTCCACCTTGCTTATCCGCTGAATTCTCACCGACTTTTTATGGACGTTAAATTGCCAAAGCTGGGTGAAGGCGCCGACTCCGGCTCCGTCGTGAGCATTCTTGTGCAGGAAGGTGATCTGGTGAAAAAGGGCCAGACCGTCATCGAACTGGAAAACGAGAAAGCTGTCGCGCCTATTCCGGCGACGGCGAGCGGCGTCATCGCGAACATCCGCGTGAAGGAGGGCGACAAAATCTCCGTCGGGCAAATCATCCTCAGCATCGTTGAAGCGAGCGCGTCGTCCGCGCCGGTTGCCGAAACAAACACTCCAACTTTCGCACCCGCCGCGCCAAAAGCAAAACGCGCCGCTCCAGCGCCTGAACCAGAACCCGCGCCGTCCATCGCCGATGAATCGGTTGACAATGAACACGAGGTCGTCGAAGGCACGCCCGGCATTGCTCCGGCCGCGGCACCGTCGATTCGCAAAATCGCGCGTGAATTGGGCATTGACTTGCGCCGCATTCGTGGGAGTGAGGACGGCGGCCGCATCGTCATGGCCGATTTGCGTGCGTATGTTCAGCGCCTCCAAAAACTCACCGCGCAACCGAAGCCCGCTGCGCCTCCTGTGCCGCCGGCTGCCAAGTCTGTCGCGGAAAGCATCGACTTTTCCCAATGGGGCGCCGTCACCAAGAAACCCCTGACGCCGCTGCGCAAAACGATCAGCCGGCGGATGACGGAAAACTGGAACACCATTCCGCACGTCACGCAGTTCGACGAAGCGGACGTGACCGCGCTGCTCGAATTGCGCAAAAAATACGCCGCCGCCTACGACGGGAAAGGCGCGCATCTGACGCTGACGACGTTCGCGCTCAAGGCAGTCGTGACGGCGCTTAAGAAGTTTCCGATCTTCAACGCAAGCCTCGACGAAGCCACGCAGGAAATTGTCTTCAAAGAGTATTTCCACATCGGCATCGCGGTCGATACCGACGCGGGCTTGATCGTGCCGGTGATTCGCAACGTGGACAAAAAGAATCTCGTCGAACTCTCGAAAGAATTGAGCGCGGTTGCCGAAAAGGCGCGTGACCGCAAAATCGGTCTGGAAGATTTGAAGGGCGGCACGTTCACCATCTCAAACCAGGGCGGCATCGGCGGCGCGCATTTCACGCCCATCGTGAACAAGCCTGAGCTGGCGATTCTCGGACTCGGTCGCGGCGCGGTGAAGGCGGTCGTGCGCGACAAACAAATCGTCGTTCGCACGATGCTGCCTATCGCCATTTCGTACGATCATCGTTTAATCGACGGCGGCACGGCAGCGAGGTTCACGATCGAACTGGTCAATGCGCTGGAAAATTTCGCGGAAGCGGAGATCAAAATTTAGGGTAACAAATGTTTCGGAGCAAACTAGAGCTCATTTTTGCCTGCACGTTTTTATTGATCGTCCTGTTTGTATTGATTGCGAAATATCATCAAAATCGAAATCCTCCAGAAGGTTTGAGACTCTTAAGCTATAGCCAAACTCCTGTTGGAAACACGCGAAGTGTATTGCTGTGCCTGACCAATTCAAGTCTGCGGAGCTTTTCCGTGATTTGTGAGTTTAACGACCCACCCGAACCTTTTACGCCTTTCTGCCTTCTTTCTGCTGAAATGGACAGCGACAGACTGGGTGACCCGTACGGTTGGCTTGGCCCGCGTATGGGTTTTTTTCGTAAACTTAAATCCAAATCGGGTCTGACATTTTCATATCAACTTCCACCAGATCGGGCTCGACGTGCTGTTGTCAGAGTCTGGTGCATCGAAGAACGTAGGCCTTGGCCGCGCTTGTTGGAGCCGATTCGGGAGTATTATCTCCATTTGCAACCGCGACCCAATTTTATCGAATTAAAGTGCGATATAACTGTTTCTGCTCAAAATTGAATTTTCATGGATCCCATCAAAACTGAAATCGTGGTCATTGGCGCCGGCCCCGGCGGTTACGCCGCCGCCTTTTACGCGGCAGACAAAGGCAAGAAAGTCATCCTCGTCGAGCGCGAGAAACGGCTCGGCGGCGTTTGCCTGAATCGCGGCTGCATCCCGTCCAAGGCGTTGCTGCACGCGAGCGGTTTGATCAACGAAGCGAAGGAGTCCGAGCATCGTGGCATCACGTTCGGCGCGCCGACGATCAATTTGGAAAAACTGCGCGCATGGAAGGAATCCATTCTCACGAAGTTGAGCCAGGGCATCAGCTTCCTCGCGCAGAAACGCGGCGTGCAAGTGCTGCAAGGCAAAGCTTATTTTGAAGGCTCGCAATCGTTGCGCGTCGAGAGCGAGCAAGGACAGCAATTCATCCAGTTCGAGAAAGCGATCATCGCGGTCGGCTCGAAGCCCGCGTTGCCGAAGGCGTTCGACCTCGGCAACCCGCGCGTGATGACTTCGACCGAGGCGTTGCAGCTTGAAGAAATTCCGAACGATCTGCTCGTCGTCGGCGGCGGTTACATCGGCATGGAACTCGGCACGGCCTACGCGTCGCTCGGCAGCAAAGTCGTCGTCGTCGAGGCGCTCGATTCGATCCTGATGGGCGCGGATGCGGATTTAACGCTGCCGGTGATGCGCTACGCGAAGAAGGCGTTTCGCGAAGTGCGCTTGAAAACGAAGGTCGCCAAGATGTCCACCGTCGGCAAACAGATCAAAGTCGTCATCGACACCGGAACAGAACAAAAAGAGGAACTCTACGATCGCGTACTCGTCTCGGTCGGCCGTGTGCCGAACTGCGACGACATGGGACTCGAAAATACCAAAGTCGAGCGCGACGAAAAAGGTTTCATCAAAGTCAACGAACGCCAGGAGACGAGCGACCCGGCGATTTGCGCGATTGGCGACATCGCGGGCGGCGTGATGCTCGCGCACAAGGCGGCGAAGGAAGCGCGCATCGCGGTCGAGTGCCTGCTCGGCGAAGCGAGTGCGTTCGAGAACATCATCATCCCGGCCGTCGTGTTTACCGAGCCGGAGGTGGCGTGGTGCGGCTTGACCGAGGCCGAAGCGAAGGCGAAGGGCATCGCAATCGAAGTCGCGAAATTCCCGTGGGCCGCGTCCGGTCGCGCGATGACCTACGACCGCACGGAAGGATTGACGAAGCTGATCGTCGAACCGGAAACCGAACGCATCCTGGGCGTCGGCATCACAGGACACGGCGCGGGTGAATTGATCGCCGAAGGCGTGCTGGCCGTGGAAATGGGCGCGACGGTTCGCGACCTCGCCGAAACGGTGCATCCGCATCCGACGCTCTCCGAAACGATGATGGAATGCGCCGAGATGTTTTTCGGTCACGCCACGCACGCGCTGGCGCGCAAGAAGGCGGAATAGCGCGGTAATTCTGCCGCAACTGCGTCCCCCCACATCCCGCTCACGATTCGGAGCGCGGTTGCTGACAGTCAACTTCTGCCGTTTTGATGGTTCGCAGCGCTGGGATGGTTCTTGATTTGAATGCTACGGAGCTGTCCCCCAATCGTTGGCCGTGCCGATCTGGATGGGGTTGCTTTGGTCGGCGACCGAGTTAATCCCTTGCTGACGAAAAATGCCAAGTTGCCCGGCGCCGTTGCCGCCCCAGCCCCACAGGCTGCCATCTGCTCTGAGAGCGATGCTGTGATCGGAACCGGCAACGATGGCTTTCCAGTCGTTGGCAGTCCCGACGCGGCCAGGAGCGTGACGCTCCTGATTGGTTCCATCGCCGAGCTGCCCGGTATGATTCGCCCCCCACGCCCAGACGCTGCCATCGAGTTTAGAAGCGAGCGCGAAGTTTTCCTCAACAGGAATTGGAAAAGAATCCACAAAGATAAATCCTGTACCGGTGCCCGCACGTATCGAACTCCAATTGTTATCAGTTCCAATTCGTGTGGGTTGTTTGCGCTGAGTAATTGTGCCGTCGCCCAATTGCCCGGTGCTGTTATCGCCCCACCCCCACAGACTGGCATCCGATTTGATTGCGAGTGAGAAACGCCCGGCCGATGGCGCGGCAATCTCCAGCCAATCGGAATCCGGACCGATTCGAATCGGCGCGGCTTGACTCCTCTGCGTGCCGCCGCCTAGCTGACCGTAAGAGTTGCTGCCCCAGGCCCACAGAGTTCCGTCCTTCTTGATCGCCAAAGTGAAATCCGCGCCGGCAACTGCCGCAGCCCAATCGGTATCGGTACCAATCCGCACAGGTGCCAATCGGCTCTGGCTGGTCCCATCTCCCAACCGCCCTTGACCGTTATAGCCCCAAGCCCAGAGGCTGCCATCGTTCTTGATTGCCAGCGTGTGAAAATTTCCGGCACCGACGCTTTTCCAATCATTGTCGGGGCCGATCCGCTTTGGCTCCTTGCTGGTCGCCTGGGTACCGTCTCCCAACTGCCCCTCACTGTTCGAACCCCAGGCCCAGAGGCTGCCGTCCGTCTTGAGAGCGATGCTGTGGGCAGAGCCGGCAACGATTGCGAACCAATCGGTGTCTTTGTTCACCTGAATGGGGTTCCGGGTCGCAAATGGATCCGAGCCCGTAACCGTCTCACCTAATTGACCGAGGCTGTTGTTGCCCCAAGCCCAAAGGCTTCCATCCGTCTTCAACACCATTGTGAAAGCTGAACCCGCGGCGAGTTTTGGGGCCGTTACCGCTTTCGTGATCGCCCCCTTCACTTTGAAAGACCAGTTCACCGGAGCCGCGAGTTTGTTGCCGGCCAAATCCCAAATGGCCGGCCCCACGGTGGCCCGATAGTTACCAACTGGCAGAATATCCGCGAACTTCATGTAGGCACCGAACGTGACCGGCCGATATTCGAACCCAACTGGGGAGAGCGTCACATCATCGGCAGTATCGAACGCACCATCCGGGCCAGCCTCCCGGAGTTGGAAGGTGAGGGAGGAGATCGCGGCGGCATTGATCGGCTCGCTGAAGAAGGCGGCGACATTCGCGGCAACCGCCACCACGTCCACATCGGCCGGGATATGGCTGACAATCTGAGGCGGAGTGACATCTTTGACCAGCGTCACCTGGATGTCGTCACTCCAAGCTTCGTTGCCGCCGGTGTCGATGGCTTTGGCGCGGAGTTGAAAGGAATTCCTGCCGGCGGCGACGAGCGGTGTGATGAACCGATATTCAAATGGAAAACTTCCATCGGTCAGGACTTTCACGCCATCGAGGTAGAATTCGACATTGCGCACCTGCACGTCGTCCGTGACGCGCACGAGGGCGCGGGCGAGTTTGCCTTCTTCAATTTGCGCGGGGGCCAGCGGGAAATTTGCCGCGAGCGAAATCGTCGGCGGTTTGCCGGCGGTGTCAATCGCGCGGAAGTTGACAACCTGTAATCCAGTCGCGTCCGCGACGTAAGCGAGACCGTTGTAAACCGAAACCGCCCTAGCTGCGCTCAGAGCGGTGATCTGCGCCAGGAAAAGGTCGCTGTTGGCAGGGTCGCTCAGATCGTAGAGAAAAAGACCTTGACTCACGATCGCGAGGCCAAGACCCGAGCCTGTCGGCACCATTTGATAAAAGCTCGAAAGGACCAAGGGCGCGCTGCTGGATTGAAGCAACGGCTTGGCCGGATCAGAAATGTTCAACGTGCTGAAGCCCACATCATGCACGGCATATGCGAGACCATCGCCCACAAAAAGGCGTGATTCCACTCCTACTCGGGCGGTCAGATGTGCCACAAAGTTCAACGGCGTGAGCGTCAACACATCCACCCCCTGACCGCTTCCCACATAAAGATAATCGCCATCGATCCCGAGATCTTGAACCGATGTATTCAACGCGGAGATTTTATCCAAAATTGCTCCCGTGTTCAAATCCACCGCGACAATGTCGCCCGAGGCAAGTCCCACGTAAGCGACACCGTTCACCGTGGCCACAGCTTGAGCGGCCACACTGAATTTGATCTGTTGCGTGATCCGGGCAGCGGGAGGGTCGGAAATGTCGATGACGCTCAGGCCTTCAATTTCTTCCACGACGGCGACGAAATTTCCCGAGCAGGCGACCCGCCGCGCGTTGCCGGGCGTCGCCACTTGCGCAATGCGCACGGGGCTGCTGCTGTTCTTGATATTGAACACGACAACGCCGGCTTGAGCGCACGCCACAATGGCCAGGTCATTTCCGGTGCAAACATCAAGCGCCGGTCCGGGCGTCGGCCCGCTGCCGACGATGCCGGTTGTGGTTGGCAAGCCATCCAACGGATTCAGGCCTTGCCGGATTTCCACGCCGTCGTTGATTCCATCTCCGTCCGTGTCGGGCTTCGACGGGTCGGTACCGATGACAAACTCCACGCTATCGGCCAGGCTGTCCTTGTCGGTGTCGGATAGCGTGCTCGCTGACGCAAGCTTGACTACGCGCAACTGGGTAATCTGCCCGTTCGCGGCGGTGTGTCCGCTGGAAGTTCCATAGCTATTGCCAACCGGATCGTACATTTCGAGCACATAATCGGAGTCCGGCGCGAGCCGTGTATCGATCGTTCCTTGGGCGCTCGTCACGCCGCGGATGATATTTCCATTGATGGTGATTGCGTAAAAGAGTCTGGTCGGCAGCGTCTCACCGGTTTCACGCAAGGCTGCCGTGGCCTGATCGAGAAGTGAATTGAGATTCGTCTCCAGGTTTTCGAGAGCGGCGCGTGTATCGCCAATCGAGGCCCCGGCTTGCAGGTAGGGAGCGAGTTCGCCCAACGTGCCGTCAACGGCGGCGAGAATTTGCGCGACTTGTTCGGGGGTCAAGGAGTCGTCCGGGACGGATTGCAGGCCGAGCGGTTTCGGTGGCGGCTGATTTACCGTGGCCTTGATGACGATTTCCAGGTTGCCGAGTTGGGCGCAAATGAACTTGAGCGCGAGCTTATCCTTCGCCGCGTTGATGACTTTGATTAAATCGGATACTTGGGTTTGCAATGTCTTGGCGACATCCAAACCCTTGCAAACCTTTTGGGTGAGTTTGCTCGGCTGGCAGGAGGCTGGTGCCGTGGGATCGGGTTGCAGTGTGCCACAAATTGTGTTCGCGATCCCGAGCGCACTCCCGATGCAGGTAACGATCTTTTCCGCTGTGCCGATGGGTGAGGCTTTCTCGAAACATTCCTCAGCAACCACGGCCAATTCCTTGTCCTTTTTCAGAAAGCTGAACGTGGAGAGCAGGGCCTGCCCCTTCGCCACGGGAGGCTTGGCGCTCAAATCGTCATGGAGCTTCTTCATGGCAAAGTCAATCTCGGCGGCGGCCTTGATGGCATTGAGCAGGCACTGGAGCCCTTCCTTCACCCCGGCGAGGCTGGCGGCGCAATCCGCGATCTCCTTGGTGATGTTGTAAATCGCTTCAGCTTTTTGCCACGCGCTCAATTTCGGGCACGGTTGCGGGGGAGGCACCGGCGGAATGTTCGGGTTTGGATTGATGTCTGGCGGCAAGGGCGGCAGCGGATCGGGCGGGCCGTACTCAAGCGGCGGCGGATCTGAAGGATCCTTAACCGGAGGCGAACCTTGAACTTGGGTTCCTGGAAGCGTGGCGGCCCAGCCCGGTTGCTGAATGCCGACACCGAGGTCGGTCTCAACAAACTGTCCGTCGGCCGTGACGGTCATCGGTCCGACGATCTCCCAATGGCCTTTATCGTGATTGAAACTCCAGAGGGCACTTTTGGCGCCAGCCGGAAGCTTTTCGCCCGTGATCGGATCAGGTAGATTCGGAAAGCGAACGGATACGGGTCGGTCGAAATTACTTGGCCCGTCGGTCTGGACCGTAATGACCAAGGGGAAGTTCAGACCCGGTGGCAGAGGCTCCGGCAAACGATCCGGCGCAACTGGTGCGATTCCCACTTTGCCGCCGCGCGAGCCGTCGTTGCTGAAGAGCGAATTGGCGGGGACGGTGATCGTGACTCCCGCGAGGCCGGGGTTACTCGCGAGAATCGCCGCGGGAAAAGTAATGGGAGTGTTGTCGCTCAGGCTCACGGGTTGCAATGTCCCCGCCGAGATCAGGGGGAGGAAGATTTCGCCCGTGCCGGCCGCGAGATTATTCGTCCGTCCGGCCACCGTTTCCCAAGCTTTGCCCACAAACGCATAGTGCGCTCCCAGAGGAACGGGTTGCGCCGTTCTGCCATCCACCAACACGAAGAAGCGACCCGCCGGCGCAGGTTCCAAGCGGAAAAACCCATTCACGTCCGTTGTGGTTCTTAATTTTTCCTCCATTCCGTCCACGGTAATCGTGACACCCGCAAGCGGATGGTTGACAAAGTTTGTGTTGTTCTGGCCCGCGATTTTCTCCGAAGCGAAGACGCGACCGATTACTGCGGTGCCCGGAACAGGCGTGATGCTGAGAGTATCGAAATCAACGGTGGCGACGCCACCCGGTGCTCCATCGCCGTCCAGATCGAGCGCGCGCCCCAGAAAGTCCGTCAGACCATTGCCGACGAACGTAGCCCGGACACGCGCGCTCCCCGGCAGATTTTCGAGATAAAAGAGGGTCACTGTCTTGCGATCGGTGGAGAGTTCGACGCGAGCGAGAAGGCGCCTTCCGCCAAATTGGGCGTAAACTCGGGAGCCATCCAGCACCGTGGACTCAGCCAGGGCTTGAGTCAGGCGAAATACCGTTTCGCGAGTGACGGCCACATCACCTTCACCAGCCTTGGGTGAAACTTCACGGAGCCGAGTCAACGGCGTCGTGGCGATTAAGTACTCCTGAAGGTGCGTTTTTCCATTTCCATTTGGATCCAGATTGGCATCCGCACCATTGAGCGGGCTCAACAAGCCGGGCCGGCTCAGTTCATAAACATCATCAATACCGTCGCCGTCGAGATCCAGCGGTGAGGCGCGAGGCACGCGACGAATCCGGTAAAATCCAGTCGCGCCTTGGACCGGGACCGATTCCGCCAGTTCGTTAATGCCATCATTTCCCAGAGCCAAAGCCGTGGGCGTGGAGATGTGTGCGAGGCTGTCGCCTCGATAAAGCACATAGTAAGAGTTTGTTTCTGAGAAATAACGGAGGCGCAAACGGCCCTGGCCGTCAAGCCTGGCATCAAGGATCTCAAAATCTTGGGCGTTAAGCGGGGTTAAAGCAGAGACAAGACAGAGCAGCGAAACTGCGAGGAGCATCTTGACGCCACCTCTCGGCGGGCATGTCAAGTGCCTCATATTGGATTAAACATTGATCGGAGTGGACTCGGTGTTCCTCGCGATGTCCAGTGTGAACCAATTCTTTCTCTCGTCGAATCCCATTACGAAAGGAATGCTTGTCACAGCGGGCTTGATCGGGAATCGACAGCGTGTTTTGAGTTCTACAAACACAGGTCATGATTTTTCAGCCGAATGCCGGCCTGGTAAATTGCTCGCCGAAGGTGCGCTTGCAGTGGAGATGGGCGAAACAATGATGGAATGCGCCGAGATGTTTTTCGGTCACGCCACGCACGCGCTGGCGCGCAAAAAAGTGGAGTGAGCGGGCAAGTTCAAACGAGCTTCAACTGGAGTTGTTTTCAGCCATCGCACGGCAAAATGCCCGTGGTTTCGATGGACCTAGTTTCGTCTCGCAACTTTTTTCCTACGCGATGGCGCGCGAGATAGACGCGCGCAATGTTCACGCCCAGCAACTGCGCTGTTTCGCCAGCCGACATGCCACGCAACACGTGGAGATCGAACATCTGGAAAGTCTGCGGATGCACGTTCGCCCTCACGCGCTCCAACGCTGCTGCAAGCGTTGCTTCGCGCCATTCCTGTTCCCAGACCGCCTCGACTTCCGGTGCCCGCCCGCCGGTCACGCGATCCAGTTCAGCGTCCGCGTCGGTGTCCCCGGTTGCGGGATCGAGCGATCCGGCTTGCAGTTGGCGTTTGCGAAAATGATCGATGACGCGCCAGCGCGTGAGCCGCAGCATCCAGGTCTTGAAGGAACAAATTTTCGGATCGTAGCGAAAGCCGGGCAAATGCCTGGCTACCGAAATTGCCGTCTCCTGCAAGACATCCTCGGCATCGGCTTGGGATAATCCCGCTTGTAGCGCCACGCGGCGAATCAGCCCGGCGTAAGTGTCGAAGAACCGCCGCCAGCTTGCCTGATCCTCCAGGTCGCGCAGTTTTTCCAGCAAACTAGCGTGCGTGGCGATGGAGGGATCGTCATTCTTCATCCCGGTTTTCGCTGCGGAGAGTAGGTCAACAGTGCTCATGCTATCCAGTCCTACCAACGGAGGATAATCATCAATCTTTCATCAGCCGGGCAAAGATTTTTTCGTGCCGTGAAAGATTTGGCAAATCCTCCCGTTTGTAGAGTCGATGAACAAGCCAGCTTCAACGCATCGCGCGAACTTCCGCAACAGTTGCAGAAGTTCTTTCGACGGTTGGAAAAACCTTCGCAGCCGTCGCCAGAACCTTTTTAACAGCCACAAGAACTCTCTCAGCCGCCGCGAGAATTTTTTCGACTGCCACCACAACTATTTCAGCGTCTGCGAGAACTCTGGCAGCTATTGAACAATCTCTGGCGACGGTTGCCAGAACTCTATCAGCGTCCGCGAGAACTGTTTTGACCGCCGCTACAACTGTTTTAGCGGCCAAAATAACCCTTTCGATCACCGAATAACCTCGAAAAGTGCCCAAAACAGCAAAAAACCACGAAAAACATCCAAACCCAGCACCCCAGACCCGAAACCCTAAATCTCAAATTCAAAATCCAAAATCCAAAATTTAACGTTCTTAAAAACCTATGCCCAAAGCCTACTTTATCCCGCCCGACGATCTCAAGAAATGCGCCTTGCTCAGTAATTTCGCCGCCAAACTGCCCGCTCACGCCCCGCTCGTCGGCGTCACCCCGGCGGAAGTCGCCGCCGTCCAGGCTGACAACCTCATGTTCGCCTACGCCTGCGACGCCACCAACCAGTTCAAGCAATGCGCTCAGGAATGGGTCGCCTTCAAAAACGCCCTCCGCAACGGTTCCGCCGTGGGCAACCTGCCCGTCGCGCCCGCGCTCGCTGGCCCGCCGGCTCCCGTGCCGACGGATATTTTCGGGCGCAACTCCGCGCTTGGCTCGCGCCTCAAGAAACACGCGGCCTACACCGACGCGATGGGCCAGGACCTCGGCTTGATCGGCGCGGAGCAAACCACCGATCTTGTCAACCTCAAGCCCACGTTGAAAGTGCAGATGCAAGCGGGGCACCCGAACATTCTGTGGACGAAGCAGGGCATGGACGGCTTGGAGATTTGGGTGGATCGCGGCAACGGCTTCGCTTTCCTGGCGATTGACACCGTGCCGGATTATTTGGACACCGCCGCATTGCCCGCCGCCGGCGCGAGGGCCGTCTGGAAATACAAGGCGATCTATCGCCTCCACGACGAACAAGTCGGCCAATGGAGCGATGTGGCGAGTGTGAGTGTGATGGGATGAAAACAAAATGGGCACCCGTCCAGACACGAATTTCACTGATGACCACGAATTCAATCCGTGGAAATCCGCGCCATCCGTGTCCACTTGACTTTGCGCCGAAGCACAAAAAACGATTTATGAATTCAACTTCTCGAAACTGCTCGGCACACAGTTCCGCATTCCGTGCTCCGCGTTCCGCATTTCATTTTGGCTTCACTCTCATCGAACTTCTCGTCGTCAATTCGCGATCCGGCTCATTTCGCAGGTGGAAACTCACACGCGACGGCCTGCCGGCCATGCCGCCGATAGGCGGTGAAATCGGCGCGATCCACCGTCCACACTTTGCAGCGCGAGTAGAGTTCGCTCATCCGCACCACACATGCATCCGCCAGGTCCATGGGCTGGTCGGCGTACTTCGTCACCAGCGCAAGGACTTTGGGCAATTCCTCAGCCAGGTTGAAGTCCAGCAGCAGATCCCCGCGCGCGACCAGTGTCAGCACGGGACGCGGATTGACGAAGAAACTGCACGCCTCCGCCAGCACGGCGTCGCACGTGTAAAATGGGCTTTGGTTGCGAAACGCCTCCGCCGCCCAGGCGTGGGCCGGATCATCCGCCGCCAGCAGGGCGACAATGACGCCCGTGTCAGCGATTGGTTTCATGCTTGGAGCGCCGCCGCAGACTCTCACGGACCCGCTGGTTGTTCGCGGACTTTCCTCCCAGCCGGAAGCGTCCCACCAAGTCTTCCGAGGCGAACTGGCGACGCGGCATTGCGCTGCCGTTTTCCGCATCGCGCTCGATCAGGCTGCGCAAATAGCGCGCGCGGTCCAAGCCCAGTTGCGCCGCCCGTGCTTCCGCTTTGGCCAGCAGTCCGGGGGCAATTCTAACCGTCAAAACGTGTGACATACGCCGATGAATACACTTCGCCTTTCAAACTGTAAAGTGAACTCCTTGGCCTCAAACCGTCGAGGCTTTACTCTCATAGAACTCCTCGTCGTCATCGCCATCATCGCGATCCTGGCGGGGATGCTTTTGCCGGCGCTGGCGAAGGCGAAAGCCAAGGCGCAGGCTACCTCGTGCCTCAACAACCTGTGGCAGCTCCAGACTTCTTGGAGCATGTACACCAGCGACAACGACGATTGGATGCCTCCAAATCGCGTGGTCAATCAAGGCGGTGAATTCGTTTCGGACAAGGGGTCATGGGTCGTCGGCAGCGCTTGGCTCGATCTGACCGCGTCTAACGTCGCTGCGGGCGTGCTGTTCCCGAACGTCGGATCGGCGCTCGCTTACCGGTGTCCCTCCGACAAATCGACCCCCCCAAGAATCACTCCGAACTACCACGCTCGCGAAGTTACTCCGCCAATTGCTGGCTGAACTGCTCCGCCGGCAATAACAGCTTGCTGAAATACTCTCGGAAGATTTGAACACTGGCGAAACGGACGGGTCAGAGAACCATGCGTGGAAAACCTCAAGCCCAGCCGGAGTTTCTGACGACCATCAACCTGAACCAGCGTGTCCCCGCCGACCATC
>JACPZS010000193.1 GCA_016195385.1 Verrucomicrobiota bacterium | reverse complement strand
GATCGTCGGCAGACCAACATTGGTTCGGCCGAAATAAATCCGGCCGTGTGATCAAAAAAAAAGAGGCCCGGCGAACCGGGCCTCAATGAATTTCAAACTGGAGGTTTAGTAACGGCCACGGCCGCCACCACCGCCGCCGCCACCACCGCCACCGCCGTAGGGTCGGCGACCGCCGCCGCCTTCACCACCGCCGGGGCGCTCTTCGCGCGGACGCGCGACATTGACGGTGAGGGGACGACCATCAAGCTGCTTGCCGTGCAAGGCTTCGATGGCTTTTTGCGCCTCTTCGGGGGTGCTCATGGTGACAAAGCCAAACCCGCGCGGGCGGCCGCTCATGCGGTCCACCATGAGGTTGGCTTCGACGACTGTGCCGTGCGCGGCGAACGCGTCCTGCAGGTCGTTTTCCGTGGTGTTGAAGGAGAGATTTCCCACAAACAATTTGGTGCTCATGTGATGTTTTACTGTCCGAGACTAACCGTTTCTTTCGCCAGACTGTTCCCGACCATCGGGTTTCAAATCATCACTGAACCAAGTTCACCTGAGGATTCACCATGCCCTGAAAGTGACAAGCTATCTATCAGACTGCGCCGAACATGGGCATTTTTACTGAAATGGCAATCAGTTTTTTCGTGGAAACCAACGGTTCACCGGTTTGTTCACGCGGCCCCGCAACGCATGAAAGCTCGCCAATTCACTTCGCTTTCGCTAAACATTCGCCATGCGATTGCAACAAGGCCAGATTTGGCAACTCACGGACGAGTACCTTCGGATCGTTCATCTGGAGCGGCTCGAAGTGAAGTACAAGCGGGTGAGCGATCTGGTGTCCAAAGTGGGCACCCACCATCATGTCACCAAGAAAGAATTTTGCCGGCTCATCAAAAACGCGAAGCTGGTTTCGCCGACGGAAACAAGCGATTTGTCGTCGTCGGCATCTCCCGCCAAGCCAACACCCGGAGAAATCTGAGCGCCGGACGGATTAACTTTCCGCCTCGAACACACTGGAGAGAACCAACTCCTTGATCTTCCAAATCAAAGTCATCGTCATCGCCACCGGAAAAAGAATCAGGACAAGTAGCAGGAATTGGCGGCTCTTTTCCAGAAATTCGTTCAACTGCAGGAGTGCGTGCGGCAGCGAATTCATCTGGAGCAGCGTGAAGTAAAGGGCGAACAACCCGACCGTGCTCATGAACAAATACAGGTTCAGGTTCGTGAAGAGCTTCGTTTCGGCGCGCAGCGTTTCATCCGGCAACATCGCCGTGAGCCGCTGCAAAACCTGGTTCAGCGTGAACAGAAACAGCAGGCTGGTCAGCATGAGCACCGCGATCGATTGCGAAAAGAACGGCACGTTGGGCAGCCGGTTCCAGAAGTAGAGGAACGGCGCCAGGCCGACGTTGACGAGGGCGAAAATTTTCGCGCGCTCCAACGCCTTGAGCCACGCGCGCTCCTGTTTTTGAAAATGGCCCAACTGCGTGAGGCCGTAGTAAAGCAACAGCATCGCCAGCACCGGCGGCATCGCGCCAAAACCCTTGAGCCATTCGGAGAAACCGCTTTTGACACAGACCACGAGCGTGATCGGCAAGCCCCAGAACAAGGCGGAAAGTCCGCGAATCAACCGCCCGAGCGAACGCAGCAATTCCGGTTTGAGGGCGGGTTCAGACATGCGACGGGCGCGACAGCCGCCAGAAATTACTCATCTGGATCTGGCAAACCGTCTGATGATGCGCGCGACGTCTCATCAGCTCGCTAGGTAAGTGTACTCGCGCAACCCGCGTTCATAATCATCCAGCAGGCGCATCGCTTCCGAGGGCTTCAGCCGGTCTGTTTTGATCGCATGATCCATTTGCGCTTTCATCTGGCGCTTCAATTCATTTTCGTCGTACTGCACTGCCGCCAGCGCCTGCACAATCGTGGAGCCTTCGATGACCTCTTCTACGTAGTAACCGGCAGCTTCGTCGGGATCGAGGAAGACGTGGACTTCGTTGACGCGTCCGAAAAGGTTGTGCAAATCGCCCATGATGTCCTGGTATGCGCCCATCAAAAAGAATCCCAGGTAATACGGCTGAAAGCCATTTCCGTTGGGTTTAAGGGCATGCAATGGCAACGTGTCGCGCACGTCGCGCAAGTCGATGAATTTATTGATCTGTCCGTCGGAGTCGCACGTGATGTCCACCAGCGTCGTCTCGCGCGTGGGTTGTTCCTCGAGTCGATCAATCGGCATGATCGGAAAAAGCTGACCGAGCGCCCAGTGATCGAGCAGCGACTGGAAGACGGAGAAATTGCAAAGGTACTGATCGCCCAGGCTGTCCTCCAGTTTGCGAATCTCCTCCGGCACGTAGGCTTGCCCGCGAAAACTTTGCACGACCGCCTGGCTGATTTCCCAATAGAGGCTCTCGATCTTGGCTTTGTCGGGCAGTTCGAGCAGTCCGAGCGTGAACATGTTGTGCGCGTCTTCCTTGCGCTCCTGCGCGTCGTGAAACGCTTCGAGTTTGTTCAACTTGCAAAGATTTTTCCGGATATCGAGCAATTCCTTCACCAGCGCATGCTCGTTGTCGCCGTACGAAAAGCTGTCAGCCATGCGCGTCTTTTCGATCGCCCCAAAAACCTCCACGACCAGCACGCTGTGGTGCGCGACGATGGCGCGCCCGCTCTCACTGACGATTTCCGGATGCGGCACGCGCTCCGCGTTGCACACGTCGGCGATGTAATAAACGATGTCGTTGGCGTACTCCTGCAGCGTGTAATTCGTCGAACTGTCAAACGCCGAGCGGCTGCCGTCGTAATCCACGCCCAGCCCGCCGCCGACATCGATGTATTCGATGGCGAACCCCATCTTGTGCAGCTTCGCGTAAAAGCGCGTCGCTTCCTGCACTGCTTTTTTCACCGTGAGAATGTCCGGCACCTGCGAGCCGATGTGAAAGTGCAGTAACTTGAAACAGTGCCCCAGATTTTCTTCGCGCAACATCGTCGTCGCCGCGAGCAACTCCGCCGTGCTCAGGCCAAACTTCGCGTTTTCACCGCCGCTCTCGGCCCACTTGCCCGCCCCGCGACTCAACAGCCGCGCGCGAATGCCGATCAACGGCTCCACGCCGAGCTGTTTCGAGATATTTATGATCTGGCGCAGTTCCTCCAATTTTTCCACGACCATGATGACGCGCTTGCCCAGCTTGAGGCCCAGCACTGCCATCTTGATGAAGCTCGCGTCCTTGTAACCGTTGCAAATGATCAACCCGTCGCCTTGGTTCTGCAATGCCAGGCCGGCGAACAACTCCGGTTTGCTGCCCACTTCGAGTCCGAAGTCGTACGGCTTGCCGGCATCGAGAATTTCCTCCACGACCTCGCGGAGCTGGTTGACCTTGATCGGGAAAACGCCGCGATAACGATTCTGGTAATTGAATTCGGTGATCGAGTTGCGGAAGGCCTGGTTGATCGCCTCGACACGGTGCCGGAGAATGTCTTGGAACCGAATGAGCAGCGGAAATTTCAAGCCGCGCCCCTTGGCTTCTTCGATCACGTCGGTCAGATCGACCGTCGCGCCGGCCTCTTGCAACGGCCGCGCCACGACATGGCCGGCGTCGTTGATGTCAAAATACTTCGCGCCCCAGCGGTCAATGTTATACAAACTGCGCGCAGCTTGAACGCTCCACGAGGCGGCAGCAGGGGACGGCTCACTCATTTCTTTTTCTCAAAACGAGCGCACTATAAGGAGGCCGCTGACGAATTCAATAGGTGCTGAAAATTATTTTTTGGCCGCGCGAGCCACTCCGACCACATGCAACTCGCGCCTTGCTTCGCCAATTCGTTCTGCTTCGATCCGCCACATGCCAACCGTTTCACTCGCTGCCATTGTCCGTCACTGCGATCAAATTCTTCGCACCGCCGAATTCGCCGACTGGGATGGCGCGATGAACGGACTGCAAGTCGAAAACCGTGGCCAGGTTTCGCGCATCGCCACCGCCGTGGATGCCAGCCTCGCTACGATTCGTCTCGCCGTCGCAGCCAAAGCCGATCTCCTCATCGTTCATCACGGTTTGTTCTGGAGTCCAACATATCCGTGGACTGGCCGGCGCTACGAACTGCTTCGACTGCTCCTCGAAAACAACCTCGCCGTTTACAGCTCACATCTGCCGCTTGATGCTCATCCAAAATTAGGCAACAGCGCGCAACTTTGCGCCGCGCTCAGGCTGAAAAAACCGAAACCGTTTTTTTCTGCCAAAGGACAAAAGATTGGATTTCGAGTTGAGACTAAAATTTCCCGCGTCGAACTCGCCCAACGGCTGGCGCGTGTTCTTGGCCGCGCGCCGACGTTGCTTCCCGGCGGAGGCGAGAATTGTCGCCGTATCGGGATCGTGACAGGCGGGGCGGGCGCGGAATTGAAGCAAGCCGCGTCCGAAGGCGTGGACACGTTCATCACCGGCGAAGGCCCACATTGGACGTACGCGCTGGCCGAGGAACTCGCGCTGAATGTTTTTTACGGCGGACATTACGCCACCGAAACTTTCGGCGTCCAAGCGCTCGCCGCGCATTTGTCCAAAAAGTTCGGGCTGCCCTGGCAATTTCTGGATCACCCGACGGGCTTGTAGTTCCGCTTGGCTGCACGTTTTCACCGCTTGCCACCCTTTCTTCGCGTGTGGCAGCCTTTCGCCAACATTACCCACATGCAACTGACCGATCTGAACTGGCCGCAAGTCCACGCCTTGAGCAAAGACACACCCGTCGTGTTTCCCATCGCCGCGCTCGAACAACACGGCGGCCACATGTCGCTGTTCACCGATTCGATGCTGCTCGGCGAAATCCTCCGCCGCACTTCCGAGCGCCTCGCTGACCGCGTGCTCTTCGCGCCGCTGATGTGGCTCGGCAATTCCGATCACCACCTCGATTTTCCCGGCACGCTTTCCGCCGCGCCGCGCGCGTATCTCGATCTGCTCGGCGGCCTGTTGGAGAATTTCATTCAACACGGTTTCCGCCGGCTCGTGTTCATCAACGGCCACGGCGGCAACGATGTTCCCGGCAAACAATCCGTGTTCGAGATCCGCCAGCGCCATCGCGACCGCAACGATTTGCTGCTGCTCTTCGCGACGTACTGGCACCTCGGCGCGAAGCCATGGGAAATCGAGCCGCAACTTCGCCAGCGTCAGATGGGGCACGCGTGCGAATGGGAAACCTCGATGATGCTTCGCCTCGCGCCGCACCTGGTAGGCGATTTGAAGAAACTTGCTTCGGTACCGTTCGGAAACCCGTTCGAGCCGGCGACGCGCGGCTGGATCACGAAAGACCGCACCGTCCCCGGCCACATCGGCGACCCGCAATTCGCCACGGCGGAGAAGGGCGAAATCTTGTTCCGCGCTTTCACCGATGACGTCGTTGCGCTGATTGAGCGCGTGATCCGCTGGGACGGGAAAGATTGGAACGGATGACCATCGCTGCCAGCGTCCGGCCCGCGTCGTGGAAGTGGTGGATCTGCGGGCTGCTGCTTTTCGCCTCGACGATCAACTACATGGATCGCCAGACGCTGGCGAACGCCGCCGTCCGCATCACCGATCAGTTTCATCTCAGCCAGGAGCAATACGGCAATCTCGAACTCGTTTTCGGTTGGGCGTTCGCCGTCGGTTCGATGACCTTCGGTATTCTTGCGGATCGCTTTTCCGTGCGCTGGCTTTATCCAATCGTGCTCGCGCTGTGGTCCGTGGTCGGTTTTGCGACCGGACTTGTGGAGTCGTATGAAAATTTGCTGGTCTGCCGGACGCTGCTCGGTTTGTTTGAAGGCGGTCACTGGCCATGCGCAATCAAGACGACGCAACGGCTGCTGGAGTCCAAAGATCGCGCGATGGGCAACGGCGTATTGCAAAGCGGCACTTCGATTGGCGCGATCATTACGCCGCTCGTCATGCGCGCGCTGCTCACGAACGAACCCGGCAGTTGGCGGCTGCCATTTCAACTCGTCGGCGCCATTGGCTTCGTCTGGATCATTTTCTGGCTCGCGATGGTGCGGAAGAATGATCTATCGCCCATTGTGCCCTCAACCGAGTCTCTTGCCGGCGTAGATTCCGGCGACGACACAATTTGGAAAGCGATTTTCAGCCGGCGCATGCTGGTGCTCTTCTTCGTCGTCGCCTGCATCAACACTTGCTGGCAAACCCTTCGCGCGTGGTTGCCAAAATTCTTGCAACAAGGCCGGGGCTATGCGGAGGCGGATGCGCTGTACTTCAACTCGCTGTTTTACGTCGCCACGGATGTTGGCTGTATCGGGGCCGGGGCGTTGACATTCTGGCTGGCAAGGCGCGGCCGATCCGTGCATGGCTCGCGAAGCGTTGTGTTCTTCGGCTGTGCGGCGCTAGCAGCGCTGACCACGCTAGCCGCGGGGTTGCCGAAAGGCTGGCTGCTGCTGGGCGTGCTGTTGCTCGTCGGCGCGGGCGCGCTGGGCGTGTTTCCGATCTATCACGCGTTGACGCAGGAATTATCGGCGCAGCACCAGGGTAAAGTCACCGGCATCACGGGCGTCGCTGCGTGGGTGTTCGCGCCACCGGCGCAAAAATTTTTCGGCCGCTTGATCGACCGTACCGACTCATTTGATTTGGGACTGGCGTTGGCTGGCTGGCTGCCGCTCCTGGCGTTCGCGGCGTTGTGGCTTTTTTGGAATCAATCGAAGAACTCCCCTGCCCCTTCCGTCTGATTGCAAACTCAAGCCATGAAAAAAGCGATACGCACAAAAATTCCTTCTGGTCCGCACGCAGACTGGACGCGTAGAAAATTCATGACCGCGGTTGCGACTTCGGCTGCCGCTGTGGCATTCTTGGAGCGCCCATCCGCCGTGTTCGCGAAATCGCCGGCGAAACTTTTTCGCACCGGTTCGGCCCGGCCAAAACTCGCGCTGCTTGCCACCGAGGTGCGCCGCCATTCGCACGCGCAACATTTCATCGACCGCTTTCTCGAAGGCTACGGCTGGCAGGGCCGGCATTATCACCCGGCTGTGGACTTGGTTTCGCTTTACGTCGATCAATTTCCCGAAGGCGACTTAAGCCGCGACCGCGCCGCGCGACATCCGGTCAAAATTTATCCGACCATCGCCGAAGCGTTGACGCTCGGCGGCGCGAAGCTCGCGGTGGATGGCGTCGTCATCATCGGCGAGCACGGCAAGTATGCTCGCAACGAAAAGGGCCAGACGCTTTACCCGCGCTACAAATGGTTCAAGGAAGTCGTGCGTGTCTTCGAGGCGAGCAGCCGCGTGGTGCCGGTGTTCAACGACAAACATCTTTCGACCGACTGGCGGGAGTGCGTCGAGATGGTCGCCGATTCGAAGCGACTGGATTTTCCATTTCTCGCCGGTTCGTCGCTGCCGGTGACGTGGCGGATTCCGTCAATCGACATGCCGCTCAACACACGACTGCAAGAGAGTGTTTGCGTCTGCTACGGCAGCGTGGATTCGTACGATTTTCACGGAATCGAAACCGCGCAGTGCATGTCGGAGCGACGGCGCGGAGGCGAAGTCGGCGTGAAGTCAGTGCATGCGGTGCGAGGAAATAAAGTTTGGGAGACGCTGGAAAAACGCGAATCGACGCAATGGCTTCTGCGTGCCGCGCTCAACCGCAGCCACACGTGCAAAGCGCCGCCTGGCTACACTCTTAGCCGACCGAGCGGTGATTGGTTTCGCGCGTCCAGCCCCGACGCAATCGCTTACTTCATTGAGCATCGCGATGGTTTCAAAACGACGATGTTTCTGCTCAACGGTCTCGTTCAGGATTTCACCTACGCCGGTCTCGAACGCAGCGGCAAGAACATCTCGACCCAGATGCACTTGCCGATGCCGACGCGCATCTCGACCACCGCCGATTTTTTCAACCCGCTCGTGCATCACATCGAGGACATGATTCTCACCGGCGTCGCGCCGTATCCAATCGAGCGCACGCTGCTCACGTCGGGGATGACGTTGAGCGCGGTCGAGTCGTTGCATCGCGAGCAAATCCGGCTCGATACACCTGAACTCAACGTGGCGTATCGTCCGGCGACGAATTCAACTTTCTGGAGGGCGTGATGAATCGGAAACTCAAAAAGATTGCGTTCATCGTCGAAGAGTTTTCCGTGCCTAGCGCGGCGCAACAACTCGTCGATCGCTTTCTCATCGACCACCCGCGACGTAGCGAACTCCAGCGCGTGAACGATTGTCACATCGCCCTTCATCTTTCCGGAGCGGCTGAAAACACGGAAGTCCGACGGCGTGAAAAAGATTTTGGATTGTTGTTGTCAGACAGTTTGTCGAACGCACTCGCCAACGCCGACGCCTGCGTCCTCGTCTGGCACGGTCATGGTACGAGGGCGAACTCAGCGCTGCTCACCGAAGCGCTGGAAAAACTACCCGGCGGCACGGCGTGTTTCGTTCACGGCGTTTTGGACAACACACTCGAGGGCGCGCGGAAAAATCTGCAACAAGCTGCAAAGCGAAGAATCCAAATGCTCGCCGGCATGCCCTACGCGACTTCGTTCCGGCTGCCCGACATCGATCTCAAACTCGGAACACCGCTCACGAACGCACTTATCGTCGTGCAAGGCCCGCCGTTCGACGCCGAACTCGACGCGCTACAAGGACTGTTGCCCGTGCTCGAACGTCGGCGCGGTGGCGAGACAGGCGTTCGCCGCGTGCGACAATTGCGCGGCGCGGAAGTTTGGGCGGCGGGCGAAGCCGGCGAATGGTCAAAGCGTCTCCTCACGTCGGCGCTCTCACGTTCCAACACGCCGCAAGGCGATCCGGAGAAAGACGGGCGAACACAGGATTTGTTCAGTCTTGGTCTCGTGCCGAAACTGGCTCGCGATCCGCGCGCCTGGCTGCTCGATCATCACGATGGCCTGCGCTCGGCGATTCTCGTGCTGGACGGCGTGGTGGCGGACGTGAACCTCGCGGTGGAAATGCGCGGCGGCGAAATTTTCTCGACGCAGTTGTATCGTCCGCCGCTGCCTGCGGATCACAACTTCAGCCGCCTCGCCGCCGTCGTTGAAGATTTTTTCGTGAGCGGCAAAGCGCCGTGGCCCGTGCAGCGTGATTTGCTGATCGCCAGCTTGATGGAAACGATGACGGCGCACGCTACGGCAGCACGATGACGTGATAAAAGGAGAACCCCGCGGCTGCCCCGCCCACATCCGTGGCTGAAACGATCCCGCCGGTGCCGGCCACGTTATCCTGCACAATCGTCCACGGGCCGGCGGGCGAAACGATGCTGTGTTCGAGGCGATACAATTTGTGCAACGCCGTGGTGAACGAGACGATGACATCCGCTCCGTTCGGCTGCGTGCTGGTGATGCGCAAGCTGTCCGTGGCATCTTGCGGATTGGTGTCGGCGGCGAATTCCTGCGCGTTCGTGAAGCCGTCGCCGTCGGAATCCAGCGCCGCGTCCGCTGCGGAGTTCGGGTTCAAACCGTGCGCCAGTTCCCACCAATCCGGCAAACCATCTCCATCTGTGTCGGCGATGACAAAGCTCTGTTCCGCAGCCCAGGGACCACCCGCGAACGCCGTGTCCACGGCTTGCACGCTCCAATAGTAGGTGCCGGCAGGAAGAAAAGAGCCGAATAAGATGTAATTCGTGCGGTGGTGACAGTTGCCAAATCGCGGCACTCGGCGAAAACCGGTTTGCGCGTTCGACTCTGGCGAAACTACATCGACCGCACCTGGGCTGGAGCCGATTCGGATGTTGTAGGTCAGACCAAGCGTTGGAGTTTGCGCGTCGCTGGCGGCGTTCCAAGAAAAACTGATACGATTGGAGCTGACAATTGAGGTTGGATTTGAAGGCGTTGTGGGGGGAGTGTTGCTTACCGTACCGTCGTTACGCCAGATTTCCGTAATGGCGTTGTTGCCGACTTGGCCCGTGATTACTAAATCCAAGTCACCGTCGTTATCGTAATCTCCCCACGCTACCGAACCGCTATTAATTGCCGGCAGGCCGACCACCATGTCCGTGAAAGTATCATCGCCGTTGTTGCGTAAGACCTGCGCCGAACCGTTCCCCGCCACGGCCAAATCCAAATACCCATCATTGTTAAAATCGCCCCAGGCAACATTGTCGACTTGCGTCACAATGGGGAGGTCGATGGCTGCAAAGGTTCCATTTCCGTTGTTCCGATAAAGCTGCACGACAAGACCTGATGAGTCGAACCCACTAATGAACAAGTCCTCGAACCCGTCGTTGTTGTAATCTGCCCAAGCGATTCGCGCGTGGAAAAATGCAGTAAGGGGCAGAGCTACCGTGCTGAATGTTCCGTCACCGTTATTTCGCGCGATCATGGAGGGATCTACGGCAGCTCCAGCCAGGGCGACATCCAGGAAGCCGTCGTTGTCAAAATCACCCCAATCTGTCTCGCCAGAATATACTAACGGGAGGCTCGAACTCTGATCGCTAAAACAGCCCTTAACGTTGCGCCAAAGTGGAGAGCCTCCGTTTACATACAAATCCGGCATTCCATCATTGTTGAAATCACCCGCCGAGAAATAAGACAAGAACGGGTCTGCTGGAAGATTTGAACCAACGCTCGCGAACGAGAGGCTGTTATTTTGAATTGTTCGGGTCAGGAAGTGATTATTGGTGTCGGTTCCCGTCAACACGATGTCCAACGTCCCACTGTTATCAAAGTCAACCCAGGCGGCCATACCGCTATAAAAGCCTGGAAGTCCGGCTCCGACATTACTGAAAGTCCCCGTGCCACTATTTCGGTAAAGTTCGGTAATTGCGCCTATGTTGCTGCCGCCCATAACAAGCAGGTCCAGATATCCATCATCGTCGTAATCCCCCAAAGCTGCGGCGCCAGACGAGACTCCGGTCAAAGAAATGCCACTGCTCGCGAATTGTACTGTCACCATCGTGCGGTCTGAACCATGCACTGTGCCCGCCGCGTTATTTGCTACGACGCGAAAATGGTAAACCGATCCTATCCCAAGACCGGTCAGGCTGCTGCTGACGGATACCGCCAGGCTTCCTGATAAATTCTGCACCGCCGTCGTATGCCCGTAGGCCGTGGTAGCGCCCCACTCGAACCAGCAAGTTGTGGGCATTCCTCGTGGATTGACAACGCCATGGAGAACCCCTGCTGTGCTTTGGACATTGTCCGCAGCGATCGTTGTCGCAATGGGAACAGCGGAAGCTACGGAAAAAGTGCTCTCGGAAGAAAAAGGTCCACCGGCAAAGGCTCCGTCAATAGCCTGCACGCTCCAATAGTAAGTGCCCACCGGCAAATCCAGCTTTGCACTCGTGGAAAGCTGGGCGTTGCCAAGGGCGGGCAACCGTCGAAAGCCATTGGCGGCGGCCTGCGGAGACACAACATCGCCCGCACCTGTGCTGGTACCGACGCGAAGATTGTACGACAACGAAATTGCTGGCGTCTCAACATCGGTAGCGGCCAACCAACTCAGATTTACTGCCGAACCAGTCACAGTAGTAGCCAGACCAGTGGGCGCAGTCGGTGAGTTGTTCGCCGGAATGGTATTACCATTCAATGCCGTGGTCAGGTTCTTCCAGATTTGATTGCCGAATAACAAATCCAAATCACCATCATTATCATAGTCCCCCCACGCGACCGAGTTGTTGCCGGGGATGACTGCCAGGGTATCCACGAATGTGCCTGCGTCATTTCTCAGCACTTTCGTTACGCCGATGCCACCGCCCGCGATTCCGCTGATAACGAGATCGAGATCCCCGTCGTTGTCAATGTCTCCCCAGGCTGCGCTCCCGTTTTGAAGATTCGGCAGGTTCGCGCCAATATCCGTGAAGATTCCGCCGCCATCATTGCGGAGAATTTTGGATCCCGTGTGAGAAATGATTGCAAGATCCAAGTCGCCGTCATTGTCATAATCACCCCACACCGCCACACCCAAGGCAATGGGAGGCAGCGTTACACCTACGTCCGTGAACAAAGTGGTATCGTTGCGAAATAGTGTCGCTCCGGGATTGTCGATAGATCCGACGCCGCCGTAATCCAACACGTCTAGTTTTCCGTCGTTGTTAAAGTCGCCCCAGGCTCCCATCGGATTACCCTGCACGGGCAGGTTGGCATTGGCGTTTTGAAAGACACCGCTTGTATTATTCCAAACTTGAATAACTCCACCAATGCCGAAACCGTTGCCGCTTATCAACAAGTCGAGGAAGCCATTATTGTCGTAATCGCCCCAATTAACGCTGCCGTTCCCCACGCCGGGCAGCCCCGCATTGATCGCGCTGAAGATTCCATGGTTGTTTCGCCAAATCTGATTGGTGTAGCCATAGCCCATCACCACAATGTCGAGGTACCCATCATTGTCGAAATCACCCCACGCCAGGTTATCCCAGGTGTCAGGCAATCCAGCATTGATGTCGGTGAACACACCATTGTCGTTGCGCCAGATTTTCGTGTGCCGCGCAAAAGTGATTGGATCGAAGCCGCTGATCGCCATGTCAAGATCCCCGTCGTTGTCAAAATCACACCACGCGGCGTAGCCGCCCGGAAACGTCGGCCCACCGGATGCAAGCAACACAAATCGCGGCGTGGTAAAGACCTGATCGGCCCCGAACGTCGCGCCGGCCGCATTGGTCGCGACGACGCGACAATGGTAGGTTGTCTCAATAGTCAACGTGCTAATCGTCTGGCTGGTTGTCAGAGGAATGATGCCTGAAATATTCTGCACTGCGGTCGTTTGACCATAGGCTGTGCTCGTGCCCCACTCGAACCAGACCGCCGTTGACATTCCGCGAGGATTGACCAAGCCGTGGAGGTTGGCGGAAGTGGACAAAAATCCGTCCGCCGCCAGCGTGTCGGCAATCGGGGTTGCAGACGCGACCGTAAAACTTCCTTCCGTCGCGAAGGGGCCGCCTGCGAAAGCGGTGTCGATGGCTTGAACGCTCCAGTAGTAGGTGCCGGCGGCCAAATCCAAGACCGCACTTGTACCAGTCGGGACATTTCCGCGTTGAGCCAACAGACGGAAGCCCGAGTTGAGGTTGGCTTGCGGGGAGACGACATCGACTCCACCGGGAGCGCTACCGACGCGAATGTTGTAAGAAAGACCAGCCGCAAGCGTCTGGGCATCAGTCGCCGGATTCCAACTAAGCGTCACCCGCGAAGCTGTAATCGATGCTGCAAGACCCGTCGGGGCGGTGGGCGGCGAATTATGAACTGCCGTATTGTTGTGCCAAATCTGGTTGATTGCACCCGAACTCGAGTTGCCGGCGATTAAGAGATCAAGCGCTCCATCGTTGTCGTAATCACCCCAAGCCAGTGCGGCAGGAGCAAACCCGGCAAACCCGGCAACCCCAGTAAGTCCGGCACCGATGTCGGTGAACACGCCGTTGTTGTTTCGCCAGATCTGGGTAACGAACCCCGATGCATTCTGGCCACAGAGGGCGAGATCGAGGTCGCCGTCGTTATCGAAATCGCCCCAAGCCAACCCGACATTCATTAGTGACGGAAGCCCAGCACCGATGTCCGTGAACATGCCGTTGGAGTTACGAAAAATCTGGATAAAGAAGCCATTCGCTGTTTGGGAAGCAATAGCAAGATCAAGATCGCCGTCATTGTCGTAATCACCCACAGCAATCGCAACCAGGCTGGCTACAGGCAGGCCGACATTGATGTTGGTAAAGACTCCATTGTTATTCCGCCAGTACTGTATCGATCCCGCATTGCCAAGGATGACGTCGGCATCCCCGTCGCCATCAAAATCAGCAAGGATTACTGGCCCATTCAGAGCACTTGGAAGTCCCGAGTTGAGTGGGAAAAAGCTGCCGTGGTCGTTGCGCAGCAGATTAAATCCGCCTGAGTTATAAAACCCGCCTACAACTATGAAATCCAAGTCGCCATCCTTGTCGATGTCTCCCAAAGCAAAGGGACCTCCGAAAGCGCCCGGAAGGCTCATGTGGCTGTCATTGAACACCCCGCTATCATTGCGATACAATTGAGTTACTCCTGCATTGCTGGTCGGATTATTGTAGGTGAACAGAATATCGAGGTCACCATCATTGTCGAGGTCAGCCCATGTGGCATTATGATAGTAACCCACCGGAAATATCTGGCCACTATTGGTGAACGAACCATTGTTATTTCGCCATACCTGGGCACCAAAACCTGAAACATTCAGGTTTCCAGAGATGAGGAGATCGAGATGGCCATCCTGGTCGAAATCGCCCCATTGAACGAAACCACCGTAGATGCCTGGCAAACCTGAATTGACGAGCGAGAAACTGGCGGCGCTGGCGATTTCCCCGCCCAGCCAGATCCAAGAAGCCGCGATGATGAAGCAGATTCGAGCAGTCATAGCTCGTAATTATCTCTCTTGAAAAACTTCATGTTCATTTCCCCAACTTCGCATTGAACGCTAACGGCAACACAACGACCAAAAATCGCTTTGCATTCTCAATTCACCGCGCTGAAGAAGCCAACATTTCATCGGCGGCGTGATTTGGGATTAGCCTGCGCCCTGTTTCGCGCCGGCATGTCCAAGCCGACTACCGCCGTCTGTGCCGCAGCCAAGCCCATGGTAAGAGTTTCTTTCATGATGTTTTTTTCCGGGAATGTTGATCGGAAACTGAACGAGCGGCCGGATTCTTGCAAGAGGAAATCTGAGCAAAACATGAGCAGAACACCTAAATTGAGCGCGTTTAGGGAATTTCGAGCCTTCGAGCCTTGCGCAACGACTTCCAAGAACCATTTGCGCCTTTTCACACGCCAAAAGATTTTTGAAAATAAAATTAAAAAACTTCCGGATGCCAGCGTGTACATCCCAGACGAACTGGAATGCGGATTGCCGCCACTGGCCGAGCTTGCGAAGCTGGCCAGGTTCGAATCCGGACGTTCGTCGGTCCGGCGGTGGCGCCGCCATTGGATTGCTGAAAATTATGTCGAACGATGCAGATGAGTTCCTGCCCACGCGCTGGAGTCTCCTGAGCCGCCTCAAGGATTGGGACGACCAGCAGAGCTGGCGCGATTTCTTCGACGCCTACTGGAAGCTCATTTACAGCACGGCGCTCAAGGCCGGCCTCACGCACGCCGAGGCGCAGGAAGTCGTGCAGGAAACCGTCATTGCCGTCGCCAAGAAGATGGGCGATTTCCGAACGGACCCGGCGCAAGGATCCTTCAAGAACTGGCTGCTGCACCTCACCCGCTGGCGGATCACCGATCAATTTCGCAAACGCGGACGCCAGGAGCAGCGCGCGCATCAGCCCGCCAATCCCGACACCGCCCGCACCGCGACCGTTGAGCGCGTGCCTGATCCCGCCGCCGTGGACCTCGACGCCGAGTGGGAGGCGGAATGGGAAAAGAATCTGGTTGCGACCGCGCTGGAACGCATCAAAGATCGCGTGAAGCCGGAGCAATTGCAAATCTTCAATCTGCTCGTCCGGCGGGACTGGCCGGCGCTGAAAGTCGCGCGCCGGTTGCGCGTCGGCCTGACGCAGGTTTACTACGCCAAATTTCGCGTCACGTCCCTGATCAAGGAGGAAGTTAAAAAGTTGGAAAAACAAATCACCTGAACCGCGTGTTATGAGTAACGAAACCAAAGAACCCTCCACTCCTCAGACCACCACCGCCACCGCCTGGCTGGAACTTCCCGGCGGCGCGAAGTTTTCCGTTCAATCGGCCTGTTCGATCGGACGCTCCAGCTCCAACCAGGTCGCGTTGAAAGATGAAAAAATCTCCCGCTGCCATGCGCTGATCAACGCCCGCATGGAAAACGAATACTGGCTCAGCGACCTCGGCAGCAGCAACGGCACCTATCTCAATGGCGGCCGGCTCGCCCAGGCCGTGCGCATTTACGATCAGGATCAAATCCGCATCGGCCACCAGATTTTGATCTTTCGCCAGCCCACTGCGGGCATGCGCGAGCGCACGGAGCCGACGATGGCCACCATGACGCTTTGCGACAACAAAGCCACGCCGTGCTGGTTGCTGCTCGGCGTCTTTGAATCGCCATCGCAAGCGGGAGGTTCCGTCACCCTGGCCGACATGCCGCGGCTCACCGAGCAATGGTACGACAACAGCAAAGCCATCATCGAAGAACACGGCGGCATCCTGAACAAATACCTCGGCAACGGCTACATGGCTTATTGGACGGATCGCGATCACACCGCCCGCTCCGTCGCCGCGGCGGCCCGGCGGCTGAAAGAGTTGCAAGGCCAGACGCCGCTGCGTTTCCGGCTCGTGCTGCACTATGGCCGCGTCAGCATCAACGAATCCGCGCGCCTGGGTGAAGGCACTTTGAGCGGCGCCGAAGTCAGCCTCGCGTTTCGCCTCGAAAAACTGGCGGTGATTTTCAAAGTCACCTGTCTCGCCAGCGATTCCGTTCAGTCCCGTTTGAAAGAATTTCTGCCGTTGGATGAACTGGGCCGCACCACCGCGCATGGCTTCGACCACGACCGCTTGTTCTACCGCTTTTGAGGAACCGTCATGAAGCCCGAACCGGCTCCCGACAAATCCACGCCACTCGCCGGCGAACCGGCGGGCACGCCGACGCGGCCGGATGTTTCGCAGACGCTCTCCGACGGCTCCAAGACCGTCGGCGACGCGTCGGCCACGCCGCTGCCCCAAGGCCCGCCGCCCATTCCCGATCACGAACTGCTCTATTGCGCCGGGCGCGGTTCCTACGGCGAAGTCTGGCTCGCCCGCAATGTCATGGGCCTCTATCGCGCCGTGAAAATTGTTCATCGCTCATCCTTCGAGCACGCGCGCCCCTTCGAGCGCGAGTTCAACGGCATCAAAAAATTTGAACCCATTTCCCGCTCGCACGACGGCTTCGTCGATATTCTCCAGGTCGGCCGCACCGAAGATTATTTCTACTACGTCATGGAACTCGCCGACGACGTCGTGAGCGGCCAGCAGATCGACCCGCTGCGTTACGAAGCGAAAACCTTGCGCAGCGAGATCGGGAACCGGCGCAAACTGCCGTTTGAAAAATGCGTTGAGGTCGGACTGTCGCTGGCGGCGGCGCTGGGGCATTTGCACAAACACGGCTTGATTCATCGCGACATCAAACCGTCGAACATCATCTTCGTGAACGGCCAGCCGAAACTGGCGGACATCGGCCTCGTCGCCGAACAGAGCGAAGCCAAGTCGTTCGTCGGCACGGAAGGATTTATTCCGCCGGAGGGGCCGGGCACGTCGCAGGCGGACATTTATTCGCTGGGCAAAGTGCTTTACGAAATCGCGACGGGAAAAGATCGGCATGAATTCCCGGCGTTGCCGACGGCGCTGGGCGAGACGAAGGAGGACGACCAGTTGCTCGAACTGAACACGGTGTTTTTGAAAGCGTGTCAGAACGACATCCACGAGCGCTACCAGACGTGCGAGCAGATGCGGGATGATTTGCTGCTCTTGCGCAGCGGCGAGAGCGTGGCGGCGGCGCAGGAACTGCGCAAGCGCCTGGCACGGCTCTACAAACTGAGCGCCGTCGGCATGGCGCTGACGCTGGTGCTCTTGGGCGGCGCGTGGTTCTTCAAACGCCAGGCGGCGAGAGAAACTGCGTTGCGAGCGGATGCCCAGCGAAATCTTTACGGCGCGGAGATGAACCTCGCGTTCCTCGCGCTCCGGGAGAATCTCTTGCATCGCGTGGATGCGTTTCTCGAACGGCATCGTCCAGCACGGAACGGCTTACGGAGCGACGGCCAGGGGGCGGCCGATCCCGCTTGGGAATGGCGCTACCTCTGGGAGCAGACGCGGGCGGATCATGCGTACGCGCTGGTGGGGCATACGAATATCGTCACACGGATGGCGCTCTCGCCGGATGGCGCGCTCCTGGCCTCGACAAGTTTTGATAAGACTCTGCGCATTTGGGATCTGCGCGCCCGCAAGGAGCTTCACCGTTTCAAAACGCCGGAGCGGCTCTACAGCGTGGATTGGTCGCCGGACGGCCGCTGGGTCGCCGCCGTGGGACGGATTGGTGGGGCTGAAGGTTCGCTTTGGCTCTACGAGACGAACACGTGGTCGCACCGCCAAATAGCCAACAAGTTGAATACTTTGGGCGTCGCCTTCTCGCCCGATTCCACGCTCGTCGCCGCCATCGGTATAGACGGTTTGAAGATCCTCAGTGCAGAAGTTCGGGTCTGCCAGGTTGCCGACGGGAAAGAGATTTTCCGCACGCAGGCGAGTAATCGCTTGATTTTGCCCACGGGCATCCGCTTCGTCCCCGAACGGAGTCTCCAAGTCTTATTCGATTCGCGACGCCCGACCGGCCCCGTGCTCGCTTTTGGCAGCAACGGCGACGTGGTCTTCGTGGATCTGCACGAGCATCGGGAGATTCTTCGCTTCAGCAATCCGGTGACAGGCATTCAGGATTTGGATTTCTCGCCCGACGGCAGGTTTGCGGCCACTGCTGGATACACCGGTGGCGTTCAGGTCTGGGATTTGGCGGCGCGTCGAACCATCACGAATCTTTGGCCGCGCTCGGGCTTGTACGGATCCGCGCGATTTTCGCCGAGTGGAAACCGGCTGGCAGTTGCCCCCGGAACCAGCGGCGGGCAAGAAACCGATGTAACGCCGTGGATGTTCCGGACCGCCGATTGGTCCGAGATCCGATCCGGTCAGCCGCATCGCAGCCCGCGCTGGGATTTGTTGTTCACGCGCGACGGCAGGGAATTGCTCGGGTCGGGTGAATCGGATGGCCGATTCGATATCCGGGCCTGGCCCGTTGAGTCGGCCGAACCGGTTCCGAGGACGTCTGGCGTGGGAAACATCAACAACGTGTTCAGTCCAGACGACAAGTTCATGTTGAACCGTCCAGCAATCGGTGGGGAAGGCCCGATTCGAATCCATGACACGCGCGATTTTTCCGAAACCAACCGGTTTCGTTTCCACATCCGCGACTGGACCGGCATGACACTGATGCCCGGCGGCCAACAACTCGTGGTGTCGTTTGCGGACGGCCGGATGCGCCTTTATGATTTGCCGAAAGGAACTGCCGTTTCAAATTCTTCCCAGACCACCTCGGCTATGGCCGGGAGTGAGATGGAGGCGCCAGTGGTTGGACCCGCGTTTCTGGAAGAATTGAAGTGCGATCCGAGTGCGCGGGTCACCGCTCCCGTGGTGTCAAAGGACGGTCGGCGGATTGCCGCTCAAGCCTTGGGTCTGGGAATGTGCGTGTGGCAACGCGGCCAGACCGATCCGATTGCCACGATTCCCATGCACGAGTCCACCGCGTCGCGTTGGATTCTCTCGGCAAAAGGAAACCTGCTCGCCATCGGCTATGCCGATGGGACTGTCGAGCTTTGGGACGTCGCGGCCGGTCGCAAGATCATCAACGAAACGCGGCACTCGGATAGCGTCAGCGAACTGATTTTCGCGGAAGAAGATTCATTACTCGTCTCCTGCGACTATGCAGGGCCGATCTTTTGGTGGAACACGCGGACCGGGCAACTGCTCCAAGATCGCGTGGTGGATACCATCTACGGCTCCAGCGTAGCTCTTTCACCGGACGGCACGCGCATCGCGTGCGGACGGCGCGAAGTCGGCGGCATCCTGCTCTGGGACGGAAATACGCACGTCCAAGTCGGGCAACTTGATTGTCCGGGGCCGGTGTATCGGCTGGCATGGTCGCCGGATGGAAATTCTCTTTGTGCGATGCACCTCGGAGGTCAGCGACTTTTTCGGGCCGCCTCGCCGGAAGCTGTGCGCGCCGCCACTCGTTGACCACATCGAAGCGGTGCCTCATCGCGCTGCGGTGAGCTATGGACGGCCCTCAACCAACGGTTGAATTGGACGGTTCTTTTGGTAATCGTTCCAGTCAGTGTCGATTGGGAGAAAAAATCTGAAAATAAAATCAAAAAAATAGGCAATGCCTACGTGTATCAATGCCTACGTGTATATCTCCATGAAGACATTTCGCAAAAATTTCCAAACATGTTCCTTTCTGCGCCGAGATGCACGTGCAGGGTTCACGCTCATCGAACTGCTCGTGGTCATCGCCATCATCGCGGTGCTCGCCAGCATGCTCTTACCGGCATTGGCCAGTGCCAAACGAAAGGCACATCAGGTCAAATGTGTCAGCAACCAGCGACAAATCGGGCTGGCTTACCAGTTTTACGTGGACGACAACAACGATTTCTACCCCGTCCACGAGGGTTACGCCGCCATTGGCGGCAAGAAAGGCAATCCCGCTGCGGAGCAGTCCAATCTGTACCCGATGGGCACATGGGTCGATCCAACCAACCGACCGTTGAACCGTTATGCGAGCGCGGTTGAGCTGTTCAGGTGCCCGGCAGACAAAGGGACCCCTTCCGCAACATCAAAACCAAGAATTGTTTCAAGGACTACGGCAACAGTTATCTGGTCAAGATGGCGTCGGATGTGTGGCGAGTTCGTCATGTGACCGGGTTGGTATGGAGCCAGGCCACGCCTGACGAAGCGCGACCGATGAAAGGCAGTGAAGCAGGCATCAGCCCCAGCAACAAACTTATCCAAGGCGACTGGGATTGGTTTCCAAATCATAACATCAACGATCCTCGCACTTGGTGGCATAACTACCGGGGCCAGCATCGCTTCAACGTGCTTTTCGGTGACGGGCATGTGCAGTTCTACAAGTTCCCCGAAGAGATGAAGAACTGGCAAACAAGTCCGCCGCCAGATCCAAACTTCACCTGGTGGTGACAAGTCGGAGCCAGGACCGGCCATTCGAACGCGAGTTCAGTGGCATCAAGATTTGAGCAGACTTCTCGAAGCGAATGCGTAGGATTTTCAAATGAGCTTCGCCGCCAAAGCACCGATCTCTGAGTCGAGACTCGGAGCAACTGAAGAACGACTCCATTGCGTTTCATCACGAGCTTTTACTCTCATTGAACTGCTCGTCGTGATCGCCATCATCGCGATCCTGGCGTCGATGCTCCTGCCCGTGCTGGCCAAAGCCAAGGAGAAGGCGCGCTCCGCCAAATGTCTGAGTAACACGCGGCAGATCGGTCTCGCGATGATGCTCTACGTGGGTGACTTTGACGACAAACTGCCCGATGAAGACTGGCAAGTTGGTCCCTACAAGAATTCCAACAAGAAAAACTGTGGCGGCGAATGGCAGAGAACGCCGGCCATTCAACTCGACCGATATATCAACGCTCCCCTGGTCTGGGTTTGTCCCACCAAACGGCGCGGATTGACCTACACGACCGAACCGGGCACGTTCGATCCAGCTTATACCGGGTTCCTGTCCTACGGCTTCAATTACCTCGGCGTATTCGGGCTGGATTATTCCAAGGCGATTCCCACTTTGCGGAAGCATACCGTGATACAGAAGCCGACGGAAACCGTGGCGATGACGGAGATTGGCGGCAGTTCGAATCCCAAGGAAATCGGCGGCGGAATCGGCAACGAAAAAGCCGACGCCGCCTGGCTTGATGGTTATTGGTCGAGCCACAGCTATCCGACCAGCAAGTCTCCCAAGGGCGGCAACGGGATGACGAACCCGCGGTTTCAGTCGCAACAAGGCAAACATATTCAAAAGGTAAACGTCGTCTATCTGGACGGCCATTCCGCAATCATTCGCCCGAGCCGGTTGGTATGGGGACAGTTTTACGCGACCTACGAGACGAAGATCGCACCCAGATTTGCCTGGGATACTCCGGTAAGCACCCCGGCCCTGGATGCCTCCGAATCTCCACCATGATGAATTGTTGGAGCGGCCCGTTGTCAGCCGTCGCGAGTCCGACTTTTGGGAAAGCACGGATCAATTTTGACGCACCGGGCGCGGTGATTCCAACGTGGGTTGGAGTTGCATCCGCGCTTAAACATGGGAAAAACGAGATGGACAAGTTCAGACTGAAGCGTTGAAATAAATCATGAACCTTTATCCGCGTACTCATTCGGCAGAGTCGTGGCCTTGTGCAATTCGCCTACGCTTCCCCGATCCACGGCGAGCGTTTACGCTGATCGAACTTCTGGTCGTCATCGCCATCATTGCGATCCTCGCGTCGATGCTTTTGCCGGCGCTGGGCCGGGCGCGGGAGAAGGCCAAGTCGGCGAAGTGCCAGAGCAATCTGCGCCAACTGGGAATCGCGGTGACGTTGTACGAGGAGGACACGCAAAGTTATCCCATCGGCTGGATTTCAGGACTGGAAGGCACGCCCGGCATTTGGTACGGGGCGCTGCAACCTTACCTGGGCAGCCGCACCAACGTCGTCGGCAAAGGCGTGTTCCTCTGCCCGGCCAGTCTCCAACGATCAAAGACATCCCACGCCCTGACGGATGGCGGTGTCTGGGGAATTTTGAATTACGCGCAGAACTACCTGATCAACTGCGGTCAGAAAGGCACCGGTTCGCGCCAGGTCCAGGACGTGACCGGGACGTTGATTTACGCCGACACCGATGGCTGGGATGCCTGCCTGTATCCCGACGGCACGCCGGGCAACGTGTGCTATCGCCACAGCGGCGGCAACGACCGCAGCACCGAGACGGAGCGGGGAGTCGCCGGTTCCAAGGGCGCCAAGCACCGGGCCAACGCCGTCTTCCTGGACACGCATGTGGAGTTGATTCGCAAGGCACCGCCAAGGATTTTTACTCTCGAACAAGATTGAGTTAACCACCACTTTGAACGCCATTACTTCATGAAAAACATTGCGCGCTTCATCCACGGCAACTTCCGTCAAAGCGATGCACGCGTCAGTGGACGCGCCGGTTTCACCTTGATCGAACTGTTGGTCGTCATCGCCATCATTGCGATTTTGGCGTCGATGCTTTTGCCCGCGCTGGCGAAGTCCAAGACCAAGGCCCAGGGCATCGTGTGCCTCAGCAACCTGAAGCAATTGAACCTGGCCTGGTGGTTGTACGCCGACGATGCGGAGGAGAAATTGCCGGGCGCGGATGCCTGGGTGAGCGGCTGGATGGATTTCAGCCCGGCCACACGCGAGAACACGAATCTGCAATTCCTGCTGGATCCAAAATTCGCCGTGCTCGCGCCTTACACGCAAACGCCCGGCATCTACAAGTGTCCGGCCGATCAAAGTGTGGTCAAAGTTCGTGGCACACGAATCCCGCGCATCCGCAGCGTCTCGATGAACGTCGCGCTCGGCGACGACGGGATGGGTTCGAGTTATCGATCGTGGCTCGGCGCTCCACCCTATCGCACGTATCACAAACGGACGGACATGACGGAGCCAACGCCCAGCGGGTTGTGGGTGTTCGTCGATGAACATCCCGACAGCATCAACAACGGTGACATGGCCGTGAAGTGCGATGCGCGCGGCCCGGCGGCGCAATTCATAGATTATCCGGCGAGTTATCACAATGGCGCAGCCGGCTTCTCGTTCGCGGATGGTCATGGCGAAATCAAACGTTGGCTCGACGCTCGCACCAAACCGCCGGTCAAATACACCGGCAGCATCAACGGAGGTGCCTCGCCCAACAATCCAGACATCGCCTGGGTGCAGGATCGCACTTCGGCGAAAGCGACGAAGTAACGGAAAAGCCGCGCTTCACCGCCGCATGAACTCGGCAAAACCGGCCGTTGGTGAATGTTTTCCCAAAACAATTTGCGCGATTCAAAAACTCCGCGCTTGCTTTAGCCTGCTGGACGCGAAAGATTCGCGTCACAAATTCCCAAACCCGTTTTATGAAGACTACTCCATTCCGTGGCGCGAATCTCGGTGGTGGTGCTGACTGGCGAGGATTCACGCTCATCGAACTACTGGTGGTCATCGCCATCATCGCCATTCTGGCGAGCATGTTGTTGCCCGCTTTGAGCAAGGCGAAGTCGCAAGCGAAGACAACCCTTTGCTTAAACAACCTTCGTCAGATGTCGCTGGGCACGCGATTTTACACTGATGATTACAAGGATCACGTGCCGCCGGTTGTTGGCGAAGTTGGGCGATACTGGTTTCACGAAATCGCGCCGTACCTGGGAGATCAAGCGTATCAAAAAAAGCCGACGGAGCACCTTGAGGGCGTGATGAAGATCATGTTTTGTCCCTCGACCAAGCGGCCCAAACTCAAACCGACGCTGGATGACTCGTGGTGGGGCACGGCGACGAAAACCTGGCGCGTCCTCCAGGCGGAAGGAAGTTACGGCATGAATCTTTGGCTGGATGATCAAGGTGAGTATGTCGCCGATTTTCCCAAGGAGAAATACTACCCGCAATTCTCACTGGCTCCGGGAGACGTCCCGGTTTATGGCGACTCCGTCTGGGTCGGCTCCTGGCCCGATGACAATGACCGCCCGCCGGTCGATCTCAAGGGCGGAGGTTACGGAGGTGGAAATTTTCCCCATGCCAAAGGCATGTTCATGGGACGATTTGCGATCGATCGCCACAATCGCGGGATCAACGTGGGTTTTACCGACGGACACGCCGCCAGGATTACCGTCAAAGGATTATGGGCCTTGAATTGGCACAAGGATTTCCAACCCAACTACAATGTGAAGCTCCCTTGATTGATTGCGAGCGACGAAGCGGCCACTTCCGCCTAATCGGATAAAGTTAGAGTGGCCGGATTTCTGGCGTGTGCTGCCGGGAAAAGATCGGCTTGTCCAGTTTCAATTCCGGAGTTCGGCTTCAACCGCATCAAGATTTGAGCGGACTTACTTCAAATGAATGCGTAGAATTCTCAAGTGGACGCCGCCAAAGCACGGTTCCGGGACTCGAGATGCAAAGCAGCCGGGGGACTAATTCATTTTGTTCCACGACGAGCTTTTACGCTCATCGAACTGCTCGTCGTGATCGCCATTATTGCGATCCTCGCGTCGATGCTCTTGCCGGCGCTAGGCAGGGCCAAGGCCAAAGGCCAGCAGATCGCCTGTTTGAACAATTACCGGCAACTTCAGCTTTGCTGGCAGATGTATGTTGATGACAACAACGACGCGCTCACACCCAACGCGACGCTCTCGACCGGCAATCGCGAAGGCTTCATCGCCACGAAGGATACCTGGATCAATGGCAACGCTTTCACGGATGCGAACAGCACCAACATCGAAAGCGGCGTGCTCTTCCCCTACAACCGGTCCATCAAGATTTACAAATGCCCGGCGGATCACTCAACCGTCAGGGACGAAGGTAGGATTCCCCGGTTCCGCAGCGTGTCGATGAGTTCGTACATGAACGATATTCCCAATCCGTCCGATCATTCCTGCTGGCACACGCTCTCGCAAATCAAGGACCCTGCGCCTTCCAAAGCCTTCGTGTTTCTGGATGAACACGAGAACAGCATCGAGAATGCGCGCCTCACCATCACCGTCATCGGCAACTGGCGGTGGATTGATTTTCCGGGCACGCGCCACCTCAACGGCTGCGTGCTCAGTTTCGCCGATGGGCACGCAGAAACATGGCGCTGGCGGGAACCGAACACGCTGCGGATTTCCAGCATGAAAAACTGGATCCAGAACCAGCGCGCCGTGCCGAATACCGACCGCGATCTGGGACGCATTTTTGCCGGAGTGCCGCGCCTGCCGCTTCCTTGAACGATCGCGCGCGCTTTGATATTGAATTCCTCCGCTCTGCGCGGCCCGGGTGCCGATGGGATGGACTCGGCAGGCATCACTTTGTTCGTCACCACGGAAATTCATCCTCGCTCTGCTCGAATCAGAAAAATTTTGAACATTTTTCCTGTAAATTGTCCAACGTCGTCAGAAACACTTGACAGGTATTGTAAAAGAATAGCTACACAAACGCCCGGCAATGGGTAGGCTGGGTGTTCGGAACAACTACGCGAATGATTAAAGTTGAGAATTTAAGCAAGGCCTTCGGGCCGAAGCTGGCCGTGAATAATGTCTCGTTCACAGTCGAGCGCGGTGAAGTGCTGGGCTTTCTCGGGCCGAACGGCGCCGGAAAATCCACGAGCATGAGGATGATTACCGGCTTCATTCCGCCATCGGCCGGGGCCATTTCCGTCGGTGGCTTCAACATGCTGGAGCAACCCATCGAAGCCAAGCGGCTCATCGGTTACCTGCCGGAAAACGCGCCGTCCTACACGGACATGACGGTCAGCGGGTTTCTCGGGTTCACCGCTGAAATTCGTGGTTTGACCGGTGAGGCGAAGACGAAGGCGGTGAACCGCGTGATCGAGATGTGCTTTCTCGAATCGGTCATGCACCAGAGCGTCGAGACGTTATCCAAGGGCTATCGCCATCGAACGTGCTTCGCGCAGTCGATCATCCATGACCCGGATGTCCTCGTGCTCGACGAACCGACAGACGGGCTTGACCCAAATCAAAAACACGAGATTCGCCAGCTCATCAAACGAATGGGCGAGAAGAAAGCGATTGTGTTTTCGACGCACATTCTCGAAGAAGTGGACGCCGTTTGTTCGCGTGCGATCATCATTGATCGTGGCCAGATCGTCGCCAACGGCACGCCCGCCCAGTTGCGGCAGAAGTCGGATTACGCCGGCGCGGTGCTGCTCCGGACCAGCGGAATTTCGGCGGCGGAAATCAAGGACAAACTTTCGCAGTTGGCGACGGTGAAGCGGACGGCGATTTTGAAAGAGGAGATGCACGAAGTTTCGGCGCGAGTTTATCCGCAGGCCAGTTGCCCAAACGGCGAGTTGGCGCGTTCGATCGCCGAAGTCGTCGGTCGCGAGAAATGGAAGGTGGCGGAGTTGCACACAGAAGAAGGTCGGCTGGATGAAGTCTTTCGCAGCATAACGCTGCCGGACACGACGCGGGAGGCAAAACCATGAGCGCGATTGCCAACATCAAGACTATCGCCAAGCGGGAACTGAGCGGCTACTTCGCGTCGCCGGTGGCCTACGTGTTCATCGTGATTTTCCTGCTGATGATCGGGTTCTTCACGTTCATGGCCGGCGGGTTCTTTGAGCGAGGCGAGGCGTCACTCATTTCATTTTTCCTCTGGCACCCTTGGCTGTACCTGTTCCTAGTTCCCGCCGTCGGGATGAGATTATGGTCGGAAGAGCGGCGCTCGGGAACGATGGAGTTGCTGCTAACGATGCCGATCACGGCTTGGCAGGCCATCGTGGGAAAATTCGTGGCGTCGTGGATTTTCCTCGCGCTGGCGTTGTTCCTGACTTTCCCGGTCGTGATTACGGTGAACTATCTGGGCGACGCCGATATGGGGCCGATCTTCTGCGGCTACATCGGCAGCCTCCTGCTGGCGGGCGGTTATCTGGCGATCAGCTGCATGACTTCGGCCATGACGCGCAATCAAGTCGTCAGCTTCATCGTCTCGGTGGTGATTTGCCTGCTGATGATTCTGGCGGGCTGGCCGCCGGTGACGAACATGTTCGTCCAGTGGGCGGCACCGTGGCTCGTGAACATCGTGGCCGGATTCAGCGTGATGCCGCACTTTGAGGGCTTCCATCGCGGTGTGCTCGATTCGCGAGACATCATTTTCTTTCTGTCGATCATCGGCTTCTCGCTGTTCGGCACCAGCGTCATCATCCGGTCGCACCGGGCCGGCTAGCGGCATCGACGACATAACTCCTTTTCAAGACAAGACGATGAACCAGCAAAAGCAGTTTCAAACCTTCCTCTACTCGACGATCGGCATCGCGGTGATGTTCCTCGTGGTTGTCGCCGTCAATGTGATCTCCGGCGTGATGAAGGCGCGCGTCGATCTTACAGCAGGACGTATCTTCACGCTCTCGGCCGGCACCAAGGCGATCCTCGCGAAACTCGATACGCCGGTGGAAGTCCGTTTCTACTACTCGAAAAACGAGAACGCGATGCCGGAGCAGTTCAAGAACTACGCGCAGCGCGTGGAGGATTTGTTGAGCGAATTTCGGCAGGCGGCCAAAGGTAAAATCGAGATCAAGAAGTTCAACCCAGAGCCGGACTCCGACGCGGAAGATTCGGCGAACCTCGACGGCGTGCAAGGCCAGCAGTTCGGTATTGTTGGCGACAAAATTTACCTGGGCATCGCGATCAGCATGCTCGACAGCAAAGTGGCGCTGCCGTTCCTCTCACCCGACCGCGAGAAACTGCTTGAGTACGACCTCGCCCGCGCCGTGTCCCGCGTCGCGAATCCCAAGAAGCCCGTCGTCGGCGTGATGAGTCCGCTCCAGATTTTCGGCCAGATGAACCCGATGATGATGCGCATGGGGCAGGGCGGCAAAACCGATCCGTGGGTTTTCATCAGCGAGTTGAAGAACGATTTCGACGTGAAGCAAATTCAGATGGACGTGGACAAGATCGACGACGACGTCGAAGTGTTGCTCGTTGTGCATCCCAAGGCGATTTCCGACAAAGCGCAGTACGCCATCGACCAGTTTGTTTTGCGCGGTGGCAAGCTCGCGGCGTTCCTCGACCCGCACTGCGTCATCGATACGCCGAACATGCCAGGTATGAATCAGCTTCAGCAGATGACGGCGGAGAAGAGTTCGTCGCTGCCCAAGCTGCTCAAAGCCTGGGGACTGGAATTTGATGTGGCGAAAGTCGCGGCCGATATGACGTTCGTCACCCGGATCAATCGCGGCGGCAAGCCCGATGCCGCGCCGTCAGTGCTTTCGCTGACGAGCGAAGGCATAAACACCAACGACGTGGTCACGAGCCAGATCGATCACCTCCTGCTGCCGTTTGGGGGCGCTTTCAGCGGCACGCCGGCCGAGGGCTTGAAGCAAACGGTGCTGCTGAAGACAACCAAGGCGTCGCAGCTCGTCGAAGCGGCGATGTCCGAATATATGGGCGAACAGGTTTCCAAAGATTTCGCGTCCACCGGCAAAGAACTTCCACTGGCGGTTCGCTTAACTGGGAAATTCAAAACCGCGTTCCCCGACGGCAAACCCACCGATGTGCCGAAACCTGGCGACGACAAAGACAAGAAAACCGACAAGCCCGCGGACACCGCTTCGCTCAAAGAATCCGCGAAAGACGGCGTCGTGATTTTAGTTGGTGACGCGGACATGCTCTACGATCAGTTCTCGGTGCGCGTGCAGGATTTCTTCGGCCAGAAAATTGTCAGCTACATGAACGGCAACATCTCGATGGTGCAAAACATGGTCGAGCAGTTGTCGGGCGACAGCAATTTGATCGCGGTCCGCAGCCGCGCGACGATGAGCCGGCCGTTCACGGTCGTTCAAAAGATGAAGGCGCAAGCGGAAGACCGTTATCGCGCGAAGTTGAAAGACCTGGAAAAGAGTTTGCAGGAGACGCAGACCAAACTCGGCGAACTCCAGAAGAACAAAGACACCGGCCAGCGCTTCATCATGTCGCCGGAACAGCAGGCGGAAGTGAAGAATTTCCAGAAGCGCCAGGCCGAGGTGAAACAGGAGCTCAAGCTTGTTCGGCGCAGTTTGAATCGCGACATCGACTCGCTCGAAACGCGGCTGAAGTGGCTTAACATCGCGGGCATGCCTTTGCTCGTGACCATTTCCGGAATTTCTTTGGCCGTGGTGAAACGGAAAAAGACCGCAGCAAAATGAACAGCAAGCAATTCTCCATCGTACTTTTTATCGGTGTCATCATCGGCGGCCTCGGGCTTTATTTATACAAAAACCAGGACGCCTCCTACAAATCCTCGGACCAGACCTTGGGCAAAAAACTGCTGGGCGAATTTCTCGTCAATGATGTAGCGCAAGTCACGATTCAACACGGCACGAATGAAGTGAACCTGGTGAAACAGGATGACGTTTGGAAAGTGAAGGAACGCTTCAACTATCCGGCGAACTTCGGCGAGATTAGTGAATTTGTCCGCAAAGCTTCCGAACTGAAAGTCGTGCAAAGCGTCAAGGTTGGGGCGAGTCAGTTTAGCCGGCTGGAGTTGGTGAAAGGCGACAAAGGCTCGAACGCGCCAACGCAAGTCGAGTTCAAAGACAAAAGCGGGAAAGCGATCAAGTCGATGCTGCTCGGGAAAAAGCACGTCAAGCAGTCGCAACAGCAGGACAGTTCGCCGTTTGGCGGCGGGGGCGGCGACTGGCCCGATGGACGCTACGTCCTCGTTGGTGATGGCGCACAAGGCGTGGCGGTTGTTTCCGACCCGCTCTCCAATGTCGAACCCAAGCCCGACCAATGGCTGAATAAGGACTTCATCAAGGTTGAGAAAATAAAATCGGTGGCGATTGCGTCGCCGGTCGCGACGAACAGTTGGAAAGTTTCGCGCGAAACCGAAACTGGGGACTGGCAACTCGCCGACAAAAAGGAAGGCGAAGATTTCGACAAAGGCAAAGTTTCCGGACTCAACTACGCGTTGTCGTCGCCGAGTTTCAACGACGTGGTCGCGCCCGACGCGAAACCCGAGGATCTCGGCTTCGACCAGCCGACCGTGGCCACGATTGAAACGTTTGATAAATCCGTTTACACCGTGAAGGTTGGCAAGCACGGCGGTGATGAAAATTATTTCATCAACGTCGCCGTGGCCGCGGACATCGCGAAAGAGCGCACGCCCGGCAAAGAGGAAAAGCCGGAGGACAAAGCCAAGCTCGACAAAGAATTCAACGAGAAGACCGCCAAGCAAAAGGAAAAGTTCGACAAGGAAAAGGCGTACGAAAAATGGACATTCCAGATTTCAAAGTGGACCGTTGATGCTTTGCTGAAAGACCGGAAAGATTTAATGGCGGAAAAGAAAGCCGAGGCCAAACCGGGTGATCCGGCGGCAAAGAAAGATGATCCGACTGCGGACGACAAGGACGAAGACGAAAAGAAGTAGCGACGACTGCGTGAGCCAGGTGGGCCAGCACGGTCAAATTCCTCCGAGTGAACAATTGCGCGTTAGAGTCTCTTCACGAATCAAAAAATCCGCAATGGACGTGAACGATTTCTGATTTTCCGAAAGCGGTCATTGACACTCCCTGAGTGAATGTCTAGCGTAACGCCGCATTTAACCTGATTTTAAGACCATGTTGCGAATATTTTTGATCATCGCGGTGCTGGCTGGCTTGGCTGGCCTATTTGGCGTTTACCAGACGGGCGAGAAGCTTAAGACGATCACCGGCGAACGCGATGACGCCAACAAGCAGAAGGAAGCTGCCAACGCTGCCTCAGCCAAAGCGACCAAGGAAGCCAAAGACGCCAAAGCCGCCGCCGACAAAGCCAGGACCGAACTGGCCTCGACCCAGGAAACTTTGAAGGCGACTGCCTCCCGCGCGAACGAGCAGGAGAAACGCGCCAACGATCTGGACGGCCGGCTCGCGAAATCGGACCAGGACAAAATCAGCGCACAGCAATCTTTGGCAGCCTGGCTGGCAATTGGTCTTCCCGTCGAGCAGGTGAAAGCTACCAAAGATTTGTTGCGAAAGACCATCGAGGAGCGGGACGTTATGATCGAGGAGAAAAAAGTTTTATCCAGAAACCTCACGATCGCCCAGGCAGAGTTGGACAAATTCAAAGGCGCGGAGAAAGAAGTGAAGCTCCCCGAGAATCTCAAAGGCAAAATCGTGGCGGTGGACAATCAGTATGATTTCGTCGTGCTGAACATCGGCAAAAATCAGGACGTTCAAGAGCGAGGCAAGCTCACCGTCACACGCGACGGAAAGCTCGTAGCCAAACTCAAAGTGCAGCGTACTGAGGCCAATCAATCCATCGCCAACGTCATCTCCGGCACGAAGCAGCTTGAAGTCAAGGAAGGCGACACCGTCTTTTCCAGCTATGAAGCGGTCACCGCTCGCTAGCCCGCGAATCGCCTTCGCACTCTTGTTGGGAGCCATCGCCTTCGTCTTGATCGGCTGCGCGACGGACGATCCGGATAATCTTTCCGCGCGGCCGTGGAACACTCCCAAGACGTGGGAAAACGGCTTGCCGAGCGGTTTGTACGAAGGACGTTAATCGACTTTGCGGTTGTCTCCCCTGCCCCGTTCAGCCTCTTATTTTGCGAATTCCACACAACGCGTCTCACGCACGACCGTGACGCGGATCTGTCCGGGATACTGCAAGTCCTCCTCGATCTTTCGCGCCACATTGCGCGCAAGCGCGTAGGCCTGCTCGTCATTCAGCAGGTCTGGTTGCACCATGACCCGCAACTCGCGCCCGGCTTGGATCGCAAAACATTTTTCCACTCCCGGGAACGAGGCGCCGATCTTTTCCAGGTGCTCGAGTCGTTTGAGATACGTCGTCATCGTTTCCGAGCGGGCACCGGGACGTGACGCGCTGATCGCGTCGGCGGCGCTGACGAGGATGCCCCACGGTCCAACGTGCGGCACTTCGTCGTGATGCGACGCGACGCCGTCAATGACTTCATCGGCCTCGCCGTAGCGCTTCAGGAAATCCGCGCCGATGATCGCGTGCGCGCCCTCGATTTCGTGATTCATCGCCTTGCCGATGTCATGCAGCAGCCCAGCCCGCTTGGCTAGATGAATGTCGAGTCCAAGTTCCGCCGCCATCAAGCCGGTCAAGTGCGCCACTTCGATGGAGTGATCCAGAACATTCTGCGAAAAACTGTGCCGGAAGCGCAGCCGGCCGAGCAGTTTGGCGATGTCGAGGTGAACCGGCGGCAAACCAACTTTAAAGACCGCTTCTTCACCCGCGCGTAAAATTGTTTCGTCCATCTCCGCTTTGACCTTTGCGACGATTTCCTCGATGCGCGTCGGATGAATGCGGCCGTCGAGAATCAGCCGCTGCATTGATTCGCGCGCGATTTCACGGCGCACCGGATCAAATCCGGAGAGCACGACCGCGTTGGGTGTATCATCGATCAACACCGTGACGCCCGTGGCCGCCTCAAACGAGCGGATGTTCCGGCCCTCGCGCCCGATGATGCGACCTTTGATGTCGTCGCCGTTCAAACTGATGGTGGCGGTGGTCGTCTCGAAGGTGTAATCGCCGGCGTAGCGTTGCAGCGCGATGGACAGGATGCGGCGCGCCTGATCTTCGGCCTTGAGCCTGGCGTCATCAATAATGCGGCGGGAGAGGTTGGCCGCATCGCGCCAGGAATCCTCCTCGACGCCTTTCATCAACAGCCGCCGGGCTTCCTCGACGGACAAGTGGGCGATGCGCGCCAATTCGTCTTTGCGGAGCTGATTGGTGCGGGCCAGCGCCGCACGCTCCGCATCCAGCGCCGCGCTTTGTTGTTGCAGTTGAGTTTGCTGGCTCCGCAGCGTTTTTTCCTCCTCGACCAAGCCTTCCAACTGGCGATTGATTAAACTCTCACGTTGCGCCAAGCGGTCCTCGGCGGCTTCGATTTCCCGGCGGCGTTTGTCGAGTTGATGTTCGGTCTGCTCGCGCAGCTTGTTAATCTCATCATTGGCCGCAAGGCGCACGTCGCGCTGGAGTGTTTCGGCATCTTTGCGCGCGTTTTCACGCAGGAGTTGCTCATGTTCCGCGAGCGCGGCGCGAATCTTCCGTTCCTTCCAGAGAAAAAAACTGAACCCCAACGCCACTCCTCCCAACACCAGTCCGGTTCCCTCCAGATAATTGTTTGAAATCAAAAGCATCATTTGGCTGCGACCGGGCCTACCGCCACCCAGCGCATCGGCGTTACTAAATAGTCCACCATTTGGTCATGCGGCTCCGCGGGGATTTCGAGCACGACTTGCTGCTCGAAAGCCATCCCGCATTTGGCGCCGCGAACATCCGCCAGCAACCGGTCATAAAACCCCTGCCCCCGACCGAGCCGGCGTCCGTCCACGGCAAAGGCTACCCCAGGCACCAGCACCAAGTCCAGTTGGTTTAATGGCACATCCGGGCAATGAGCGGCTGGCTCACGCACACCAAATTTGCCCGCATGAATGTCAAGGTTCAGATCGGCAACACGATTCGCTTCGTACGCGCCCCGCACCGGAACAAATCGAGGCAAGGCGACTTTTTTGCCTTTTGCAAACGCAGCTTCAATCAGAGGCCAAATGTCCACTTCGTCGGCCAGCGGCGCATAAAACAAAATGGTGCCTGCGTCGCGCCAGACTGTCAGATGCTCCAACTGCGCGCACGCTTGCCGCGACATGGACGCGCGTTCGGCCAACGGAACTGCCCGGATGATTTCCTTAATTCGTGAGCGGAGCGCCGCCTTCAAAACTGAGATCGATTCGTTGCGATTCGTTTCCATCGGAACTGAAATTCGCCGGTTTATTTTTTGGCCGCAACTCGCAACGCCCGCCATTTCTCCAGGCGTTCTTTGATTTTTTTTTCGACGCCTTGCTCCGTCGGTTCGTAGTAACGACGGGCCTCCGTCAAATAATCCTGCGGCACAAAATGGTCGGAATGGTCATGCGAATACTGGTAACCTGCGCCGTGGCCAAGCCGTTGTGCGCCCGCGTAGTGCGCGTCCCGCAAGTGCTCCGGTACAGCCAGCGTGCGTCCGGAGCGGACGTCCGCCAGCGCGGCATCAATCGAGACAATACTACTGTTGCTCTTTGCAGCCGTGGCGATGTAGATGGTCGCCTCGGCGAGGGGAATCCGCGCTTCCGGCCAGCCGATGAATTCCGCGGCTTGATGCGCCGCCTGCGCCAGCACCAGCGCCATCGGATCCGCCAAGCCCACATCCTCGGCGGCGCAAATGACGATGCGGCGTGTGATGAAGCGCGGATCTTCGCCAGCGTGAATCATCTTAGCCAGCCAATACAAGGCCGCGTCCGGATCGCTGCCGCGCATCGACTTGATGAACGCCGAAATCGTGTCGTAATGGGCGTCGCCGTCGCCGTCGTAAACGATCGCTTTCTTCTGGATGCTTTGTTCGGCTACGGCGAGATCGATGTGGATGAAACCGTCATCGCCCGGCGGCGTGGTCAGCGCGGCGATTTCCAATGAGTTGAGTGCCTTGCGCGCGTCGCCGTCGGCCAGCCTGGCGAGATGCGCCAACGCCACTGCGTCCGCCTTAATTTTCAGATGGCCCAGCCCGCGTTCCGCGTCCTGCAACGCGCGCTCCAACAGCGCCGTCAAATCGGCTTCCGTCAGCGGACGCAACTCGAAAATTTGAGAACGTGAGACGAGCGGCGAGTTGACAAAGAAAAACGGATTGTGCGTCGTCGCGCCGATGAGCCGGACGACGCCGCTTTCGACATCCGGCAACAACACATCTTGTTGCGATTTGCTGAAGCGGTGGATTTCATCGATGAACAGGATTGTGGGCTGGCCTTTGTTCGCGAGCCGGTTCGAGGCGGCAGCGAGCACGGCGCGCATATCGGCGACGTTGGATTCCACGCCGCTGAGGCGTTCAAATTTGCAGCGCGTCTGATTGGCGATGATTTGCGCAAGCGAAGTTTTGCCCGTGCCGGGCGGGCCGTAGAAGATGAGCGACTGGATGCGATCCGCTTCGATGGCCCGGCGCAAGAGTTGGCCTGGCGCGAGGAGGTGGTCCTGGCCGACATATTCGTCGAGCTTTCGCGGGCGCAGGCGCGCGGCCAGCGGCACGTGTGCCGGCGGCAACTCCGAAGCTGGCATTGCCGTGGTGTTTTGCGGTGCAGGGGCGAACAGGTCATCGCGGGCCATGCAAACAAGATAGCAAGCGCACGGACGATTCCAAAAAGAAAAAAGCTCGCCAAGTTTGGCGAGCTTCCGTCAAACAAAAAAACCCTGCCGCAATGCCGTGTGTTAACAGTTCCTTTGAACTACTTAGAAACAGGTGGGACCGGCTATGGCGGCGTTCGACTTCCAGTTAAGGCCTGTCGGCGGCCGGGAGAGCTGATGGCCCCATTTTGGTTTAACTACGGTTCAAGGACTTAGCTTCTAAATCACGAACATGGCAGGGTTAAATCAAAATCGCTTTACAAAGAACGCGCAACTTATCCGCTTAAATTTTCCATGCGCTTAACTGAGCAGACTATCGACAAACGCGGAAATTTACTCAAGCAAAAACGGGAAATTTATGGCGAAAATTCGAGCGACGAAATTGCCCCCAATCAGGTTACTGGAAATAGATCGATTGGAGTTTTGCCTTTTTCCCCGCCCCGTCCTGCCCAATACTTCGTGTGTGGAGCTGACGCCGACAGCGGCCGTAGTTTTGATGCTGGTCTTCACCAGTGTCAGTTTTTTCTTTGCGCTGGCGGAGTCTGCGCTGTTCTCGCTTGGCACGTGGAAGGCCCGCCAGCTATTCGGCCAGACTGATTCGCGCGGGCAACTTGTCCGCCAGTTGCTGGAGGAGCCGCAGGATTTGCTCGCCACCATCGTGCTGGGAAACACCTTCGCCAACGCCGGTCTGGTGGCCGTCGTCTTGTGGCTTGTGATGCACCAAAACTGGCCGACCGTCGTCTCCATGGCCGGGTTGTTCGGACTGATCTTGATCGGCTGCGAAGTGATTCCCAAAACGCTTGCGGTGCGCGCGCCGGAATACTTTGCGTTGAGTTGCGCGCGGCCCATGCTCTGGCTGCGAGCGGCAACGCGTCCGCTGCGGCGCGTGGCGCAAACTCTCAACGCCTTCCTGTTGCGCGCAGTGGCGTCTCCGTCCGTCAAACCGTTGCCGTCGCTCATGGACAGCGAATACCAGGAGTTGTTGGAACTGGCCCACCAGCAAGGCACGCTCGCCCGCACGGAGAAGGAGATTATTCTACAGATCATCAGCCTGGACCGCCGCACCGTCAAAGAAGTCATGCGCCCGCGCGCGCAGATGGCCTGCATCCCCGATGATTTGTCCGTCGAGGACATGATCGCGGCCACGCGCAAATTCCATTATCGCCGGCTGCCGCTGTTTGACGAAACACCCGACACCATCGTCGGCGTGTTGAATACACAGGCGTTGTTGTTCGATCCGCACGCCGATTTGGCCGACGTGATCGAGTTCCCCTCGTTCGTCCCCGAGAGCATGAACTTGCTCCAACTCCTCCAGAGTTTGCAGCGGCAGCACCGCCGGCTCGCCATCGTGCTCGATGAATTCGGCGGCACCGCAGGCCTGGTCACGATGAGCGACATCTTGGAAGAACTGATCGGCAAAATCTCCGGTGAAGATCGGAGCGAAGGGTTCGTCGTGGAAAAACTCGGCGAAGGCCGCTGGCGGGTGAACGGCACGATGCGGCTGGACGATTTCCGGCGCGAGTACCCGGCGCTCGGCTTCGTGCCCGAAGTGGAAACGATGGGCGGGCTGATGACGCACCAACTCGAAG
>JACPZS010000192.1 GCA_016195385.1 Verrucomicrobiota bacterium | reverse complement strand
GATATTGATCGCCTGATATTGGTCGCTGATGACTTTGCTCGGCTCCACGATGGACTCGAGCAAGTCATGCACGCTGAAGCGACCGACAACGCCGGCAAGCTCCGGGCCGACGGAGCCGCCTTCGTTCACGAACCGATGGCACGCCGCGCACGCGACGGCACCGTAAAGCTGCCGGCCGCGCTCGAAGTTGCGTCCACTTTTCACTCCGCGCTCCACCACGGACACCAACTCATCAAGCTTCCATTCCTTCACGAGCGAGCGGGCGGCAAGCGCATCGCGCGGCGACTTGCGTTCAACCTTTGCTTCGAGGATCGGCTTGAGCGCCGTCTTCTCGTCTTCGGAGAGCAATTCCACGGCGTTGCTCTTCGCGCGCCGCAGCGAACTGGCGAAGGTGTTTCCTCCGCGATAACCCTCCGCCGTGATGAACCAGCGGAAGTAATCCTCGCGCAGCGCTGGCGTCCAGCCGGCCTTGAGTGACCGCAACGCGACGGCAAAATCAACTTGCTCCTCCTGCGTGGGCGCGGTGCGCAACGCGGCGACAACCTTCGTCGCGGCGCTCGGGGCTTCGAGATAAATGAGCAAGCGAGCCAGCAGCGCGTCCAACTCGGATTTTTTGGCAGGAAACAAAGAATCGAATTTCGTGATCAATCTTGCCCGTGCCGCGTCGTCGGGTTGGCCGAGACGGATGAACACCAGCGAATAAGTCCGCAGCAGATCAATGCGATCCTGTTGGCTCAACTTCGACCAGGCAATCTTGTCGAGAGCTTCGAGCATCTGGGCGCGCAGGCCCGGGTCGGGTACGGCATCGCCGTCTTTGCGATGAACCGCGTCCTTGCCGCTGACGCGCGCAAGCGCGACAAGCGCAGCGATGGCTTTGCGCGCGTCCTTTTCCGCAAGCGCCTTGTCGCGCCACTGTGAGGCGTCCTGCCATTCGAGCGCGATGCGCGCGGCGTAACGCAGCGCGCGATCGGAGTCGCTCAAGTAAGACCACACGGTTTCGAGGGCGGCGGGATCTTTCTTGCCGTGAAACGCTTCAAGTCTGCGGCGCAAGTCGCGTTGCGCTTGAAGGCGCGTGTCCGGTTGGCTTGGCGACGTCGATTCGTTGCCGACGTACGTCACGCGATAAAGCGCGGATTGCGCGCCACGACCGCCGACCGCCAGGAGCATCGCGCCATCGCGCGGATTGATCACGAAGTCGGTGACGGGAAACGGCTGGCCGCTGATGAAATCTTCGACTTCACCCGTGTAGCTCGCGCCGCTCGGCGTGAGATGAACGGCGCGGACTTTCCCGAAGCTCCAATCCGCGAGGAAAAGGGCGTCCTGATATTTCGCGGGAAACTTCGCGCCATAGCCAAACGCGATGCCCGTCGGCGAGCCGGGGCCGATGTTCACGACTTCGCCAAAACTATCGAAGTAGTGCGCCGGCCACTTCTGGTTGCCGTTGCGGAAGCCAAATTCCGCGCCGCTGATGACGTGGTTGACGCGCGTCGGACGATACCACGGTTCGCCGATGTCCCACTCCATGTCGGCGTCGTAAGTAAAAAGTTCGCCGGCTTTGTTGAAGGCGACGTCGAACTCGTTGCGCAATCCCATCGCGATCAATTCCCACTTCTCGCCGTCGGGATCCATGCGCGAGATGTAGCCCTGCGGTGCGAAGGAATCATCCATGAAGCCGGTCGCGAGCCGTGGCAGCAAATCGTCCTCGCTCCAATTCAGCGGCACGCGCGAGGAATCCATTTTCGTGAGCGAGCTTGAATTGCCAATCACGACGTAGATGGACTTGCCGTCCGGCGACAGCACAAGCGAGTGAAGACCGTGCTCGCCGCTGGCTTCGACTTTCCTGAGCAACTCGACTTTGTCGAATTGATCGTCGCCATCGGTGTCGCGCAGACGATAGACGCCGTTCGATTGGCCGCGCTCGTTGACCGCGACATAGAGGCTGTCGAACGCGTAGAGCAGGCCGTGCGCGCCGCCGACATCGAGATTGATCTTCTCGGTCTTCACCGCCTCGCCGCTGGCCTGCGGCAGTGTGACGCGATGCAAGGAGCCGTTCTGATCGCACACGATCAAGCGGCCCTTCGGGTCGAGACACATCGTGACCCACGAGCCTTGGGTTTCCTTCGGCACCGTGTAGAGCATTTCGATTTTGAAATCCTTCGCGACTTTGATGTTTGCGCCGCCAATCACGTCCGCCGTGCCAAGCGATTTTATGCGGATGTTTTTGAACTGAACGGTCATCGGTTCGCCGGCGTGAAGTTGCAGCGCGAGAATGCCGGACGTGAGTCGCTTGCCTTCGGTATCGTCAATGACGCCGACGGTCTGCACGCCGTTGATGAAATGCTGGAGGCGGCTGCCCTGCGCGATGATAACGTATTCGTTCCAATCGTTTGCCTTGATCTTTGCCTGAATGTCTTCGGACTTGCCGAGCGATCCGGTCACGGTCTTCTTGCCATCGGCGCTCCAGGTAACGATCTCGCCGCGCTGCGCCATGATGCCGCGTCCACCCGCGCCGCCGGCTTCGTCGTAAAGAATTCCCGAGAACGTGCTGCCCGCCTCGAAGTCGCCCTGGTAACCGCCCACGACGAAATTGCCGAGATCCTTGCTGCGATATTGCACGCCCGAATTGGCAAAGCCGACGTTGTTGTCCGCGATGATGCGATACGCAAAACGCAACTCGAAATCATCGACGATCAAATTCTTGTCGCCCGCCTTGGCGATGAGGAAATTGTTTCCCTTCGCTGGGTTTTCCTTTGTCGTCTTGCCGGTGATCGTGCCGTCCTGCACGGACCAATGCTCCGGTCGTCCCGCCCAGCCCGTGAGATCGAGGCCGTTGAAAAGTTTTTTGAAACCCGGCTCCGGCACGAAGACGTTCGGCGTGCGACCGGCGACTTGCGCATCGACGATTTCCTTCGCGTCGGCGGGCAACACGACTTTCGTCGCGCCAATGGCTGCGATGATGGTCGTAGTGGTGCGAGTCACTTTTGCTTCATTGCCGAAAAGATCCCGCGTGCCGCTCACGTTGACCGCGTACTGTGTCAGCAGGCCGTCTTTGAATCTAAACGTCACGCCGCCTTTTGCATCGCGAAGTGCCGGCGGGCCGCCACGGCGACCGCCGAAACGCATGCCCGCATTTAGAATTTCAGCCACCGCTTCGCTGCTCAACTCCGCTGTCACCGTGTCGCCATCCTGTTTGAAATTCGCCGCCTTGTCGGCCAATTCAGTGGCTTCGGCGAACGGCAATTTGAAATTGGTGACGCTCGCCGGATCAAATCGTTGCGGCGGACCGAAACCGCCCGCCTCGCCCGGACGCTTGGCCGCGTCGTCCAGCGTCATCCAGTTTTCATCGAGCACGACGGCGCCCTTATCACCCTTGCGCGCAAACTCGCGTCCGGCATTGCCCGCCTTGGACGAAACCCAAGTGTAGCCGTCCTTCTCGACTTGTCCGGTCGTGGTCGAATTGCCGCCGCCGAACGGCCCGCCGCCTTCGGAGCGCACTGTGGTTGCCCATTGATAGTTGGATTGCTCGGCGAGTTTTTTGGCGGCGTTGGCGATGTTGGCCTTGAACTCGGCGTCGTCGGCCCAAGTCGAGAGGGTGAGAATCGCCACGCTGGCGGCGAACAGCAAAAATGTCTTCATAGTTACGTTTATGAAAAGGCTACTTGGCTAATGACAGCAATGCACATGGATTCATTACGAAGAATTCTTGGCGGCGACGCCGTCCTGGTTCTTGCACCTCCAGCGCGAAGCAACTCGCTTGAACCCGAATCCCGAAGTAGTCGCGGGGAACGCAGCTGCCCCGGTTGGGCTTCGGCGTGCCCTCTTGCCGAACCCGAGCGCGCAGGAACACACCGAACGGTTTGAAAGGTCGAGCGCTCCGGGTGGGAGCCGAGGTGCGCTCCTCGTTTTAACTGCATCATTCCGGCTTAAAGACTTTCCATATCCGGCCTGCGAGGCTATTTTTCTAACCATGAAGCCGCAGGCTCAAGGGAACTCAGTGTTACGGCACCGGCTCACTCTCTTGGCGCTCCCTTTTCTGGCAAGCTGGCTAACATTGGCGGCGCATGGACAAGTGACGGTGGGATTTGAATCGACCTCCGTTTCTGTCAGCGAAACGAACCAACAAGTCACGTTGAATGTGCTTCGCAGCGGCGATGCGAACGTCGCGTTTACTGTCGATTACTTGACCATCGGCCGCGAGGCCACGCCCGGCGCGGATTTCGTGCCGCAGTCCGGCACGCTCCAGTTTGCAGCGGGCGAAACCAACCAGGTTATCACTGTGCCGATTCTCGACAATGGCTTGGTTGAGCCGGATAAACTCTTTTTTGTCGCGTTACAGAATCCAACCGCCGGCGTGACGACCAACTTGACTGCGCTCGCATGGATCACAATCCAAGACAACGAAAAGCCGCTCATCTTTGATCCGACGTTCAATCAGACCGTCAGCGCAGACGGGATCATCTCGGCTCTTGTCGCGCAGCCGGACGGGAAACTGCTCTTGTTTGGAAACTTCACCAACGTGAATGGCATCGCACGAAGCCGTGTAGCTCGTTTAAACGCGGACGGCTCGATCGATATCTCCTTCGTTGTTCAGGAACAGCTTGGAAATCTCTACGACCGAGAGATACCATTTGTGTTGCTGCCCGACGGCAAGTTGGTCCTTGCACAAAGCAATTATGATGAACTGGCAGACACGAACCTCCACGTCGCCGTGCGATTGAATCAAGATGGTTCGGTGGACCATGACTTCATTTCGCCCGTGGGTCTAGGCGCCGTGGGTGGAATCGCGCGGCAAGGTGACGGAAAGATTGTGATTTTGACCAGCCTCTGGAAAGCGAACACACGGCTGGATCGGATTGTGCGGATCGAGGTGGACGGAAAGCTAGATGCCTCCTTCAATCCAGATTTAGGCGTCCGCCCTTTCGTGGACAGCATCGCGATACAAAGCAGTGACCGGTTGCTGGTTGGAGGGCAATTCCAGATTGGCACTTCTGTCCGGAATGTTGCCATCATTCAATTTAACACGGATGGCACTCTTGACAAAGATTTCATCTCGCCGCCAATTGCGGGATCGAAAGGTGTGTCAGCGGAAGTCTATTCCATGCTGGTGATGCCGAATGACAAGATCCTCGTGGGTGGTAGATATTCCGATTCGATGAATGGTACCACGAGAAGCCCATTCCGCCTCTATGCGAACGGCTTGTTCGATCCGACTTTTCGAGCGCCTGACAGCGAATTTTACCTAGATAATGCTCGGCTGTCTTTTGCCTCGGCAGAAAAAATCCTGATCGCCTCACCTGTGTACTTTCGAAACGGTGAACGCTCGGTTCAACTCTTTCGGGCGAACAGCGATGGGACACTGGATTCAACGTTTTTGCCTGGCGTCAGAATTTACGAGTTAGTTCATGGAAGCATCATCAGTTCGGCTGCAATGCCAGATGGAGGGGTCGTGGTCGCCGAATCTACTTATGCGCAATCTCGCGCACCTGAGGGTCGGCTGTTTCGCTTTGCAGTCGATAGTGTCAACGTGCGCAACATTGGATTCAGCGTAACCAATCTGTTCTTCAATGAGAACTCCACAAATGCTTTCATCACCGTCGAACGCCGCGGGAACAGTGGAGATGCCATTTCCGTTGATTACGAGTTCGACGGAGGTACCGCGGTGTCAGGCTTGGATTACTTGCCACAGAAAGGAACGCTGACTTTCGCGCCATTTGAAGTAATCAAGCGGGTACCGATTCCGTTGCTCGATGATCAATTGGGTGACGGATACAAAACCCTTCAAGTGCGACTCACCAATCCCAGCGATGGTGTGTTATTGGGAGCAGACAAGACCGCGACGATTGGTATTTCCGATGACGATTCCTCTGGCAGCATTGATGTCAATTTTGTTCCTCAATTCGACAGACCACCTGGGGTCAGGCAATTCCTCGTTCAACCCGATGGCAAGTGTTTGGTCTTGGCACAATACGCCGCTGATGAAGGGACGACATACATAGCCCGGTTGAATCCGGACGGCTCTCAAGACGAATCCTTTCACCGCATACTCCAAGCTGACCTTTACGCGATCCAGCCGGATGGCAAAATTTTGTCGTGGATGTTCAATGGCATCGCACGCTACCAGCCGGACGGTACAAGCGATGAGTCTTTCAAGTTCGTTCCACGCTTCGATGAACACGCACTTGCAGCGTTTGCTCAGGCCGATGGGAAAATTGTCTTTCAGTCGATTTACTACGGCAGCGACCATCTAACCCACACAGCGATAGGAAGGTTGAACTCGGACGGATCATCCGATCCGAGTCTTTTCTTCGATCAGAACGATGAAGGAAGAATATCTCTTTGGACGGTTCAGCTCGACGGGAAACTGCTCGTCGCAGGTATCTCGCTCGATTTGGCAGGAGAGAACTTCACCGGCTTACTTCGATTGAATGTCGATGGCTCCCGTGACGCCACTTTTGCTCCCATCTTCGGGGAAAAAAACATCCCATCCGCTCTGACACTTCAGCCCGATGGGAAAATTCTGATCGCGACATATCATGCTCTGAATACGAACACCTATTACGGGATAAGCGTGATCGAGCGCCTCGATATCGACGGGCGAAAAGATCCCAGTTTTACAACCGCCGAAGTATCGGGCAACAGCATTGGATATTGGAGAGTTTCGTCCTTGGCGGTGCAACCAGACAAACAGATTTTGGTTGGCGGTGACTTCACGCAGGTGAACGGCGTCGCGCGCAACGAAATCGCCCGGCTTAATGAAGATGGATCTATTGATCCCACATTCGATTTAGACAAAGGAGTGCCGCCGTGTCCGATCTGCTTCCGCACGCTTTACCGGCTGGAACTTCTGCCCGATGGCAGAATCATGGCAAGCGGTTGGTTCACTCAATTTAGTGATACCGCTCGGCCTCTTGTGCGGCTGAACAATCACATTCAACTCAAATTCATCGGCAGTGAGCGAAAGAGCGATGGCTGCCTTAAATTGCGCCTGAGCAGTCCACCGGGAATTTCCGGCGTACTGGATGCGTCGTCCGATTTGAAGACCTGGACTCCGGTTCGCACAAATGCCGCCGCCGGACTTTACCTGGAATTTCAGGAGCAACCCGCTTCCAGTCCTGAGCCGAGATTTTATCGCGTCAGAGAATTGAGCCGGTAAGTGCAATTCGCAGAATTTGCCTGGCTTGCAGGCAGCTTTCGGCAACTTTGACCCGGCCGTGGTGGTTTCAATCCTTGTTGGTGGTAAAAACCCTTCCGCGAGCAAAATTTTAGCGTCTGATGGTGCCCTTTTTGGCTCCGAGACACTCCCGGACGGTTGTTCGAGGCCCGCAGACGGGAAGCAGAAACGCGGATGACAGGTCACTAAACTTGAGACGCTACAGTTTTTTGAACAACAAGTTTTTGAACTGAATCTTCGTGGGCGGCCCGACGTGGATTTGCAAACCGAGCAAACCTTCCAGCGCGCGGCCTTGCTCGTCTTCATCTACCAGCGCGCTGGTGACGTGACCGTTGACGCTTTGAATGAGCGTGCCGCCACGTGCGATGATGTGAATCTGGTTCCAGTCGCCAGCTTTGATAAAGGTTTTCAACGCGTCGGATTCGCCGACCGAACCAATCAGTTTCGTTTGGTCGCGACCGAGCACGCGCGCGAATTGCCCGCGCGGCGCAAGGAAGCCGCGTCCGCGTTCCTCGTAAATCATGCCCGTGAACATATTCGCTCCGTCCATGTCCGCCTGGTAGCCCTTCATCGTCCATTGGCCGGCGTCAGAAACGACCGAGCTGCGATATTGCACGCCGCTGTTCGCGCCGTCGCTGAGTTTGAAATCAACCTTGAATTCAAAATCCTTGGTCGTGCCCGCGCGCCAGATGAGAAACGTGTTCACCGTGATCGGGTTCGCGTCGGTCGTCTCGCCGATGATCTCGCCGTTCTCCGCGCGCCAGATTTTCGGATCACCATCCCAGCCAGTGAGCGTCTTGCCGTCGAAAATCGCCGCGAAGCCGGTGGCGTCGTCCGGCGCGGGCGCGCGCGGTCCGAAGTTCGGACGCGGCAGCACACCGTTCAGACCGGCGACAAGTTTTTCCTGACTGAGCGAGTCGCTTTTGTCTGTGTCGAAATCGGCGGACCACTTTTCAAACGCACTCTTGAACTCGGCGCGCGTCAACAAACCATCCTTGTCCGCATCGGTGACGGTGAACAAGCCGCCGCCGATGAAACCGCCGAGGCCGCGTCCGCCGCGACCACCGCCCGGAGGGCCGCCACCGGGACCGCCCTGTGGCACAGGCAGCAGTTCGCCGAACTTTGAAGTGAATTGTTCCTGCGTGAGCTTGCCGGTTTTGTCGGCGTCAAGCTTGTCGAACCACGCATCGGCCAGCGTGCTCATTTCGTCCTTCGTGAGTTTCTGGTCCGCGTTCTTGTCGCCCTGCGCGATCATCTGTCTGGCGAGCAAGTTGCCGGGACCGAATCCGCCACCTCGACCACCGCGCCCGCCGGGTGGTGGATTCGGCGCCTGGGCCGGAGCGGAAAGAGCAATCATGCCGACAAGCGCGAGCGCGCCGAGTGTGTGACTTGATTTCATTTGATTTGATTTTAAGACTCGAAAATTAAAGTTGACCACAGAGAACGCTAAGATCTCAAAGAAAAGGGACCGATTCCGCTGGAAGCAGGTCGGGCAAATTTCTTGGCTGCGGCCATCACTCCGCGATCCGGTTTTGCGCTCTTTGTGTTCTTTGCGGCCATTTCAATTTCGGAATTCGAGTTATCCGCAATGCGGTTGTTGGAGCGTTGTCACCGGCTAACGCTTGAATTGGACAAAATTTGCGCGCGATCTCATGCGAATCGATGGTGCCGTTCGCCGGGTTCATCGAAATAATTGCGGCACGAATTCGTTCAAATACTCGCGCCAGACAATCCAGGTGTGGGCACCTTCTGTTTCCTTGTAGGTCACGTCGAATTGATGCTTCTTAAACATCGCGACCGTCGCACGTGAAGTCTCCAAGAGAAAATCATCCTTGCCCGTGCCGAACCAGAAAAGCTTGAGGCCCTTCTTCAGTTTCGCGTTGTCGAGGATGGCCGCCTGTTTTTCCTCGAAGCTGGGGCCTTGCGGCGTCGGTGCGCCCGGCCGGGGCACGATGCCAAAGACGCCCGAACTGTAAACGCCGAGGTAGGCAAACTTGTCGAGGTGCGGAATGCCGATGTTCAGCGTGTGCCCGCCGCCCATCGAGAGGCCGGCCATTGCGCGATTTTTGCGGTCGGTGAACACACGGAATCGTTTCTCCACAAACGGCATGATGTCATCGCTGAATTCTTGGACGAACTCATCCACCGCCGGGCGGGTCGCGCCCATGCGGAATGGACCGGTGTGCCCGTGCGGCATGACGACCACCATGGGCTTCGCTTTGCCGTCAGCGATCAGGTTATCGAGGATGAACCCTGCGCGGCCCACCGTGCTCCAGGAGTTATCCGAATCGAACGCGCCGTGCAGCAAATAGAAAATCGGAAACTTCCCTTTGCCCGCCTCATAACCCGGCGGCGTGTAAACATGCAGCCGGCGAAATCGTTTCAGCGTCGCGGACCAGTAGGTCACTTGAGACACTGCGCCGTGTGGAACGTCCCGCGTGTCCATGAAATCCGCGCCGGGCACATTCGCCAGACTCCAGGTGTTTTCGTTCGACTCGCTGGTCTTGGGATTGCGCGGGTCAATCACGGACACGCCGTCCACATTGAAGTTGTAGCGATACGCGCCCGGTTTGACTGCGTCGAGCGTCACTTCCCAAACTCCGTTCGTGCCCTGCCGCGTCATCTCCTTGCCTTGGGCATTGCCGGGAATATCACCGGCGGCGAGCTTCACGGACTCCGCCTTGGGCGCAAGGATGCGAAACGTGACGTTTCGTTCAGCGGAAATTTCCGGCGAAACCACCGGTGGTGGCGGCGTGCTGCCACGGTTTTGCGCTGAAGCTGGATGGAGGGTTGCAATCACCGCGAAAATGGTGGTCGCGAGCAAGACATGGATGCGATTTGGATTTTTCATAATTTTTTTCGGCTGTTCATCAATTGATGACGTTGCGGTCGCGAGTTTGTTACAAGGAGGCGTTTCCCAGCGTTCGGTATCATCGAATCCGGAATGCAGCCTCGAATGCCCAGCGGATCGAGCAATTTCGCCGGATGAACGAGCCTACTTCAATTCGTAGAATCGCCAGCGTGGCGTGTAGTCGCGCGCGAGCGGAAGTTTCGTGAGGCTCGCCCGAATCATGTCGATGGGAATTTCGTGCTCGCGCAGCACGGCGTCGTGAAATTCGCGGTTGGTCATTTTGCCTGCCTCGACCAACTCCCGGTGCAGCGCGCGAAGCTGCAATCCGCCGAGCATATAGGCGGCTTGATACAGCGGGCTGTAGTCGCCCGCGACAGAGCGGCGAACCTCCGCCGTCGCGTTGCGCCGTTCGTGGCCGACGCGCTCGACGAGGAAATCAATCGCTTCGGGCGCGGTCATTTTGCCGAGATGAAAGTTGAGCGAGAAAATAATTCGTGCGCAGCGATGCGTGCGCCAGAAAAGCATCCCGACGCGATCCTCCGCCGACTTGGGGAAGTTCAAATCCCACAGCAACATCTCCCAGTAGAGCGCCCAGCCTTCGACCAGAAACGGCGTGCGAAAGGCGCTGCGGTGCGTGCGATAGCGCGATGCCATGAAACCCTGCAAATGATGCCCCGGCATCAACTCGTGATGCACCGTCGCGCGGCAGAAGTGGATGTTGTTCCCGCGCATCCCCATCAACTTGTCCTCGGTGCTCATCGACGCTGTTGGATACGAAACCGAAATCACTTCGCCGCCGGTGAAGTAGGGATTCACCTTTTGCCGCTCCGGCGACATCATTTCCATGCGCCAACTTGATTTGCATAATTCCGGAATCGTCACCAGTTCGCGGTCTTCGAGAAATTTCACCGCGTCATCGGCGAGTTGCTTGATAAGCCTGGGCTGTTCGCCCGGCTTGACGTGAATGTCGCTCACGTGGTCGAGCGCTTTGCGCCAATCGTCGCCGAAACCGAGATCGCGCGCGGCGCGGCGCCACTCGTTTTCGCACCAGGCAAATTCCTTGTTGGCGATGTCGATCAACTCCTCCGGCGTGTAGGGAATCATCTCGGTTTCGAGCGCGTCGAGCAACGCGGCGCGGCCGATGGGATCGCCGATGACCGGGTCGTCCTCGCCTTCGACGAAGCCCGCGAGCTTCTTGCGCAGAAACGTGGCGTAGTCCTGCAAGCTCTTGTCTGTTTTCTGGAACGGCTGGCTGGCCCACCAAGTGAACTCCGGATCGTAACCGGCGTAAAATTCGTTCCATGACTTGAGCGCCTGGCGCAGTTCATCGACGATGCGCGCCGCGCGATTGGCCAACACTTTGTTCGGCGCGGTGGAAGCCGCGTCCTTTTCCGATTTGAGTTGTTTCTCCAATTCGCTTTGTGTTTTGGCGATCTGCGTGGCGATGTCGGCCAAAATTTTCGCGCTGCGCGGGGAATCAATCGGCTCCATGCGCCGCCGCGCCTCTTCGAGTTGAAGAATGGGCGCGGCGAATGGGATCAGCGAAGCAGTCTCCGCGACGCGCTTTTGGTCGTGGTCGAGTTGGCGCGAATCGGCTTTGAGGCGCGCTTTGAGGAGCAGGTAATCAATGCGGCCGTCTTGATCGAGCGCGCCGAAATCAATTGCTCCGAGGCGGCGCGATTGATCCTCATAAAATTTTCGCAGCACGGCCGAGCGCGTTTCGGAAATACGGAGATTGTAAAAGCGCTCCAATGCGCCGAGGTCCGTCGAGAATTGTTCGATCACGTCGCGCATCACGCTCAGTGTCGGGTCGGTTGGAGCAGGATGTGTTTCCGGCTTCGGAGATTGTGCGCCGGCGGGAAAAGATAAAAACAAACTTGCAGCGAACACCACTGAACACGAAATCAGGCAGAACAATGTTGAGTGAGTCTGGGTGGAACGGGCCACTGGCCCGTGCTGTCGGGCTACCAGCCCGACAGTCGGACGCGCAATGCACTTATCGGATGGTCGATTATTTTGATGCACTCTACGCGGCGGCAAGTTGCCGCTGAGAACAGCCAAGTTGGCTGTTCCACCATGTCCAATTGCAACAACCCTGAGTATGCGTGGGATTTTGGCCGAATTTGATTGGAGCTTCTGAACTGGGATCGAGTTTTGATTTTCTGTCGTCATAAACGAATGCCCAGCAAGATGGATTTTTTCATCGAGTAGGAAAGTCACTTCGTTGCCGCGAGGAGTTTTCACACAACCTCTCACATGGCTAGGCATCATCTCGTCCTTTCTTCTGACTCAATACTGCCATCAAAGCAAGGCCGACGGTGGACAGCAAAACGTAAGGATAGTAAAGACCTGCAATCTTGGTGGCTAACGAAACACCCTCGACAAACTCTTTGGAGGACTGCCCACTCTGCCGATCGTGCTGGCCGATCGCCAGACGTGGCCCAAAAGTGGAAAGTGACATAACTGAACCGAAGCTGATGCAAAAGAGGATGAATACCACAAGAAGCCGCACGATCCTCTGCTTCCTAAAAAGGCATCCCGCACTAATGACACAACAGAGCCCCCCAAGCAGAATAATGTCGATCGTGTCCATGATGCCTAACATTTAATTGAAAGGCTCAAACCAGCCGAAACCGATTGATTCTTGAGGATTGCAATTGAGCATTGTTGGTCTGTGTTCATAAACGAATGCCCCAGCAAAACGGATCGTTTTCGTCAAGCAACAGCGTGGCTTCGCCGGTTACAAACGCCGTGCCGGTGACGCTGGGCAGAATTCTTCCCGTCGCCTCGTCTTCCCAGCGGAAGCTTCCAGTGAACGTGCTGCCGAGAATGCTTTCCTGCACCCAAGTTTCGCCCGCGCGCAATTTTCCATCAGCGGCAAGACAGGCGAGCTTCGCGCTCGTGCCTGTGCCGCACGGCGAGCGATCGTACGCCTTGCCGGGGCACAGAACAAAATTGCGCGAGTGGGCGGCGGCGGATTTTGGCGGGCCAAAAAGTTCAACGTGATCAATTTCCGGAAATCCCTGCGCGTTCACGGCCTGACGAATCCGCCACGTAAAATCGGTGAGTTGCTCGACGTTCCCGAGTTCGAGTCGCTGGCCATGTTGTTCGACGAGAAAAAACCAATTGCCGCCCCACGCGACGTCGCCGGTGATTTTTCCAATGCCAGGCACATCAACGCTGACAGCCTTTGCGTTCCGAAAGCTCGGCACGTTTTGCACCGAGACACTGCCGTCGGCGTGTAGTGTCGCCGTGATAACGCCGACACAAGTTTCAATCCGATGCTCGCCTCGTTGGATGCGCCCCAAGTGCGCGAGTGTCACGATGAGTCCCATCGTGCCGTGCCCGCACATTTGCAGGCAGCCGACGTTGTTGAAAAAAATCACGCCACACGCGCACGACTTGTCGGCTGGCTCCACGAGCAACGCCCCGACGAGCACATCCGAACCGCGCGGCTCGTTGACGACCGCCGAGCGAAAGCGGTCGTGGCGCTCGCGAAAAAGTTTCAATTGATCCGCGACACTTCCGCAGCCGAGTTCCGGTCCGCCGGCGATGACCACGCGGGTCGGTTCGCCAGCGGTGTGGGAATCAATGACTTGGATTCGTTGGGAAGATCGCGACATAATGTGGATAGCCTGGTCGATCGAATGATCTGTCGCGCTCAACGCTTTCTTGAGTCCTGCAGGAGATGCTGATCAATAGGTTTTTGATATCCTCGATTTCGCTCGATTTCGTATTCCACCCGGTTGGACTGATGCAACGTTTCCATCCTTTGATTATGTTCGGCGACCGGAGAGTTGGTTGACGAACAACCCGCGCCAACGAGCAGCACGCTCATCGTCAAGAGCGTCAGGAGTTTTCTCAGTCGTGATGCGACAGGCTTGCGACAAGCGAGGTGGACCATGCCTCCGGAAGCCCTCTTAATCTGCGCAATGATGACCGCTGCCGGCTTGAAGCAGCTTTTCGGCGCGACAATTTGCGAGGATGCCAAGTCAGAGTTCATTGGCGCAGTATGCAACCTCAGAATCCGGTTCGCCAAGCAAACAACGGTGCGGTTGCCAATCGCGGACGATTTCTCGCGCCTTGTCCCATCATCGCGATTTTTTCTGTCACAACCTTTCGTATTTCTTTCTGTACATGAGTGAGAGCACGCGTTATGAATGCAGTTATGGCCAAGAAAGAAACCTGTTCCTCGTACGGCACGCCCAGCCCCTTGGCCTGAACGGGCCGCGCGACATCGAGCCTGAGGTCGTGTCCGTGTCGTGTGCCGTAAACGATTCCGTTCGCGCGCGTGAACTCAGGATGAAAATACCACCAGCCGCCGCCGGCAATAAGCGCGACGAGCGCCAGCACCGCGAGCAGTGCGAGACCGGACCAAGCGAGCAATCGACGGAGTTTCATCGGTGAAGATTAGCGGTCCGAAGCTGAGGTTCAAGCCGCTCGCGCTGGCCCAGCGTGAAGCTTGCGTCTTACTCAACCACAAACCAGTTCATTCCCTGCGCGCGGCTTGGCGGCGGCAAACTGGCGTTGGCTGCGTTCTTCAACGCTCCAGGCGCGTGCGGATGGGACGGTCGCTGTCTCAGCGACTTTGATCCATTACGGTACTACGCGAAGGCGGTAAAAACGTGTTGCCGCGCCGGATGGAATAATTCTCAACCTGCCGTAGCTGCGGACGTGAGTCCGCGCAAGAAACTCTCTCGGCGGTGGAGGAATCAGCGCCGACTCACGTCGGCGGCTACCGACCTTGGTAGCCGCGCTCGTTAGAGCGCGCTGATTCAAGTTTACCGGGATTTGGGGGAGACATTGCCCGCGCTATCCGTGGCCCAGATGAGCGCGTCACCGTTGAGCGTGATTTCCGCCGCGATGCTGGGGTTGCGCGGCTGGCGGCTGCCCGGCGTGAGGCTCAAACCACGAACGAGAGTAACCTTGTCGCCACGGTGGAACGGCCCCGCCACGAAGCCGGGGCTTTGGCTGCCGCCGATGTAAATGAGCGGATCAGGATCACAGTTGTCGTTGGCGAACAACTGTCCCCGTTTCACCACCCGCGATGGATTCTGGTAGCGAACAGCCGGAGCCGTTGTGACCATGCTCGGCACTGGCGGCTCGGTGTCCTTGACGACCAAGTTGAAACTACAGGTCGCGGTATTCCCGGCCGAGTCTGTGGCTGTGCAACTCACCACATTCGTGCCGACCTGGAAACTCGACCCGGACGGCGGATTGCAAACAACGATGACGTTGCCGATGCCGCCACTCACCACGGGCGCGGGATAATTTGCCACGGCCGAACATTGGCCGGGATCGTTAGCCACGTTCACATCAGGTGGACAGGTGATGGTCAAAGTTGGAGTTCCGCAAACGACGGTGACGGTACGGGTGACGTTCGCCGTGTTGCCGCTTGGATCGGTCGCGCTGTAGGTCAACGTGTAATCGCCGGGAGTGTTGACATCCACGGTACCGCTCGCGCTGACGCTGACGCTGCTAGCGCAAGCGTCGGTAGCAGTCGCGCCCGGATCGGTAAACGGCATCTGGCACGGAACGATCAGCGGATTAGCGCCATTGAGCGCGATGACCGGTGCGAGTGAGTCCACGACGTTGATCGTGCGCGTGGCCGTGGCGGTGTTGCCGCTCGGATCGGTGGCACTGTAGGTAATCGTGTAACTACTAGGCGTGTTCACATCCACATTGCCGGAACTGGTGACGGCGACAGCGCCCGCGCAAATATCATCCGCCGTGGCACCGGGATCAGTGAAGGCGGTGTGGCACTCGACGATCAACGGGTTTGCTCCGACCAACGTGATCACTGGCGGTGCGGCGTCAACCACAGTTACTTGTTGCGTGCATTGCGCAACGTTGCCGCTGGTGTCCACGGCCGTCCAAGTCACGGCCGTGGTTCTGCACCGTGACCTTAAAACTACAAGTCGCGGCATTCCCGGCGGAGTCGGTGGCTGTGCAACTCACGATATTCGTGCCGACCGGGAAATTGGAACCGGACGGTGGATTGCAAACGACCGTGACATTGCCGCTGCCGCCGCTGGTTATGGGGATAGGATAGTTCACGGCGGCAGAACACTGGCCGGGGTCATTATTTACCGAGGTGTCTGACGGGCAAGTGATGGCCAGCGGTGTGTTCGCCGCTGCTGGAAGTGCCAAACTGTGGGATCCTCCGCAAGCGATGCCTCGCACTGGTTGAGCAAGACTGTTGGCCAAGACCGGCGTGGCCGTGCCTCGGTAACCGCTACGATAAAAATTGCCGTCGCCCAACTCACCATAATAGCCATCACCCCACGACCACACTGTGCCGTCGGTTTTAAGCGCCAAGTTATGTTTAGCACCGCCAGCAATCGCCACCACTCCGCTCAAATTGCTAACTTGAACCGGCGTGCAGCTTCCTTGACTCGTGCCATTTCCCAACTGCCCAGAAGTGCCGTCACCCCATGCCCAGACCGTGCCATCAGACTTAAGCGCCAAGCTATGACGGCCTCCCGCGGCAATCGCCACGGCACCACTTATTGCGCTAACCTGAACCGGCGTGGCATGTGATCTGAAGTTGCAGTCGCCCAATTGACCACTCTGGCCGTCACCCCATGCCCACACTGTGCCGTCGGTTTTGAGCGCCACGCTGTGCCAGAAGCCGCCTGAAATCGCCACAGCGCCAGTCAAACCACTGACCTGAACCGGCACGGCCACCCCTGAGTTTCCTCCAGTGTAAAAATTGCCGTCGCCCAACTGTCCAAGAATGCCATCGCCCCACGCCCACACCGTGCCATCGGCTTTGAGCGCGACACTATGCTGGAAACCGCCCGCAAGGGCGCGTACGTTAACTAGCCCACTGACCTGAACCGGCACGGCCACACCCGAGTTTCCTCCAGTGTAAAAATTGCCGTCGCCCAACTGTCCATACCTGCCGTTGCCCCACGCCCACGCCGTGCCATCAACCTTAAGCGCCAAACTGTGAAGACAACCACTTCCACTCGCAACCGCCGCGACCCCACTCAACGCACCGACCTGCACCGGAGTGGCGCTGTTGGAAAAACTGCCATTGCCCAACTGTCCAAAAAAGCCTTCTCCCCAAGCCCACACCGTGCCATCAGCCTTAAGCGCCACGCTGTGCGAGTCGCCGCCGGCAATCGCCACAGCGCCATTCAAACCACTGACCTGAACGGCCGTGGCTACACCGAAATTGGGACTGGAATAAAAATTCCCATCTCCCAACTGGCCAAAACTGCCCTCACCCCATACCAGAGGCGTGCCCGACGCTTGGTTATTGCAACTCACCGAGACGATGCGGGTCGCCACGGCCGTATTTCCACTCGGATCGGTGGCGGTGTACCTGAGCGTGTAGTTGCCAGGCGTGTTCACATCCACCGTGCCGGAGGTAATGACGGATATGCTTCCCGCGCTAATGTCGAAGGCCGTTGCGCCAGGATCGGTGAATGTGCTTTGACACGCAATGCTGAGGGGATTCGCTCCGTTCAGGGTGATTATCGGCGGCGTGGTGTCCACAATTGTCACCGTTGTCGTGCAACTGCTGCTCAACCCGTTTGAGTCGGTCACGGTCAACGTCACGTTGCAGTTCACGGGAATCGTTGATGAATCAACCGTGAGCATGGGCTGCGCAGCGGTAGGGTCGTCAAAGCTCGCACCGGGACAATCGCTGGCCCAGGAATATGTGAACGCATCACCGTCTGGATCACTTGAACCACTGCCATCAATTTGAAGTGTCGTGGTCGAGCCTTGGCACTCGACGGTGTATGGGCCGCCAGCGTGGCACACGGGCGGGTTATTGGTAGCCACAACCAACGGAAATGAGAATGAAGCAGTTGATCCAATGTCTGCGAAACCTTGAAAGGAAACCAATGGGTGCGGAGTACCATCCTGATTGAATGCGCCGAGCGACAAATCAAAGGAGCCTGGGCTTAAACCTGTGACTACAACTTGATAGCTTCCTTGTCGTGGATGAAAAATATGAACCAAATGGGTTATCGCTGTTACTATGTCTCCGTTTGGATCGTTCACGAAAAAGTCTCTTGAATAGGACGAATCGGGTATTTCCTTCAAAACCTGACCGGAGATCGGATCGAAACCTGTTCGCAAACCATTTGGATCAGTTACTAACACGTCAACATTGTCTCCAGCAAAGAAGTTGGCCTGACTCAAATCAACTGCTGAACTTGCCGAATTTACAGCTTTGCCGGAAGCGCCGCCAGGTGGATTGAGGTCTTCCACCCATCCGCGAATCTGAAACATGCCAAAATCGGAGAGTGCCTGGTAGTTTCTCGATGAAGGGTCGGCTATCAGCAAGTTGAGAATGCCATTGTCCACTCCGAATCCGGTAACTACCACATAGTGGCCGAATGTCGGAGAGAATGGATTTCCCGCCGGAGGGACGTGAACGATTACTGCGTGGCCCGCACAAAGAACATCCAAAAGGTCACTGACTTTACTGCTGCCATTCACGTCAACACCGTTCAAGTAAGAATTAAAATTTAAACTTAGATTGAGTTCGTAATTTAAAAATCCAACCGCCGACTCGAATACCACGTCGTTAATAGCACTGTAACTCCCAGGATGATTCTTCATGAAGTCATTAAGATAGCCGGGGTCATTAGGAACAAGTGTTCCATCAGGCTCAGAAACCACATTAACGTTGATTGAATTCAACACCATGCAAAGCGATGTCAAAGCACAACCCCATACTCCAATCGTGTATCCTTTGGGATCTGTAGGGTCATGGAAGGCATATTGCTCGTTACCCCAGTGGTCTATTGGATTGGTAGATTGAGGCAAACGTGTGACGTTACCTACACTGCAAATTTGCATCGCTTGTACGTTGTTGCCTTTATTTGTCTCGTTAATGAGTCCGTTCGGAGAATTTGCGCTTGGCGGATCGAGAACCAGAATCAAATGAGTTGCACCTGCTTGCGGTACACCGAGTGCAGCCGCATCGACAAATAAAGGACCGGAGTTTCCGATCGAACCTGGCGCAATTGGAGTTGTGTAAATTGGCTGAGAACCTGGCAGAACATCTGCCCAAGTCGGGCCAGTGCCCCAGTAAAACGCGGTGGTGGTGGCGACCGGCAACGAGCCGCCGTTGACGTTGTAGCTAAAGTTCACTTGGCGAGCAATGGCATCCCAAGTCAGGGTATTTGCGACGAGGTCGAGTTGGCTAATTATTCCGTTCACGCGAAACGCAGGATTGTGATGCGGGGCGCAATTACAAGTAATCCAATCATCGGGATCGGTAGACATGTATCCCCTTACAAACCGGGCGTCCGGTTCAAAAGGAGATTCATAGAGCCGAAAAGGGCCGCTGGCGACGGGTAATGGGGTGACTTCCCAGACCACCCAGTAATCTTGTCCTGGTTGTAAAACCGTGTTTCCCGACAGATCAAATTTGACAAGCATCGATGCGGTGCCTTGCCCTGATGACCCACCCTGAGGAACAAATTGATTGGCCGCCTCAAGGATGTTCCCTGGAATGCGAAATCCAAACACGCTGTTGTGGCCTGTGTCTGCTATTCCGACAGAGAGCGTAAGCCCGCTTGAAAACCCCGTCACAGGCGTTTCTATTGAAGTAACATTTATCGGGAGAGATCCTAATGGAATTGTAAACAGCACGGCCTCTTGGGCAAATCCTCCGAGGAAGCCAGAAGAAGTGTCGTTAGGACCAAGGTTGCTGGTAACGACAACGGGATTTCCTGACACGCCTTCACTGGCGAGCAAAATCCAAATGACAAAGATAACGAACAGAGAAAGCAAAGTTGGAAAGCGGAAGCCTGAAGGCCCGTGTGCGAGCCTAGCAGTTTGTCGAAAAAGTCGGAAAAAATGAACGGACTCACATCCGCTGCTACGAGGGTTTTTGGTGAGATTGTTTTTCATGTGGCGTGTTGGCGAATGGTTGCGGCGCGAGGAAGTTTGGGCCGTTGGGGACAGCGGCCCTCCCCAATTGAACGGCCCGCCCGGTGGGCGACTGCGGCGGCGATTTTTTTGGAGTGCGGTGGCTGGACAACGCTTTGGATTTCGTCGTGGCAGTAGGCGGCTGCTTTTGCGCGTGATCGGATCGTCTGCGGTGTGCCAGGCAAAGCGCCGTCGAGCCGGCGCAGGCCAAAACCCGGTGGACACGGATGGCACGGATTGGCACGGATGGAATCCGTGGGCATCGGTGCAATCCGTGTCTGGATATTTGCGCGTCCATGCTCAATTGGCGGGAGGGTCGTTGTCCTCAACGGCCCTGATTTTTTCCACCGGCGTGTTCGTATATCCATCCGCGTCGGGCGTTCTTTTGATCAGGGCCGCTGGAGACAGCGGCCCTCCCGGATTGATTTTCATCCGCCCACGGTCACGCTCACGGGCAGGCTCCATTGGCCGACGCGGGTATCGCCCACGCGGTAAATGGCGCGGTAGGTCCACTTGACCGGCGCGGCGGGGAAAGGCTGCGTGTCGTTGTAGTTGGGCGTGGTGTCGTAGGCGAGCAGCACGTAGCCGTTGCCATCGCCGCGATCCACTTGCAACTCGCACATATCGAGGTAGGCGCTATTGCCGCCCCAACCCCATTTGACCAGGACGTGGCTGCCGGAATTGACGGCATCAATCACCGGCTGGATCGTCGCCAGGTTGGGGCCGGTCTGCACCGCGCCTTCAATGCCGAGCGCCTGGCCGATGGCGGGGTTGTAATTGGCGTTGGTCTTGATGGATTGCACGAGCGCGCGGAAGCGGGCTTCGATGCCCGGAGCCACCACCGTCACCGCCGCCGGGAACACGGGCGCGACGGGCGCCCCGCTGGCGGGCGGAGTGCCGCCGTTGCGTTCGAGGTTTTTCCACGCCGTCCATTGCTGTGCGCCATTGGCCATGACGGCCATACACTTGAGGGTGTAATCAAAGTAGGCGGCGTCATCGGATTGCCCGGTGATTTGCGCGGCGGTCAAGCCGATGACGGCGGCATAACTGCCGATGTTCAGGCTGAAGGTTTGAAGTTGCGCGTTAAAGGCGTCGTCGTTCTGCTGGATGTAATCGGATTTGGCCATGTTGAGTTTTTAGTTGAGGGTTGAGAGTCAGGCGGTGCCCCTCACCCCGTCCCTCTCCCATCGGATGGGAGAGGGTGGCCGAAGGCCGGGTAAGTGGAAAAGTGCGGTTCTTGGCAGTTTGGGCGTGTTTTTGGTGGAAAACCGCGCGGCTGGCTGATTTCCCGGCACGGCTGACTGATTTAGCCGTGCGGTTAAATGATTTAGGGGTGCGGTTGGAGCATCCAGCCATACGGTCGGAACTGCCAGCCGTAAGGCTGAAGGATTCAGCCATACGGTTAAATGAGTCAGCCGTGCGGTTGACCGAACCAGCCGTGCGGTCGGACCGGTCAGCCGTGTGGCTGGATGAATCAGCCGTACCTGGGAATGAGAGAACCGTGCGGCTGGACGATTCAGCCGTGCGGGTGAATGACTCGGCCGTGCCGGAAAGCGAGTCCGCCGTGAGGACGAATTACCGCTCCGCTCTACGCGGTGGCGCGGTGGCGCGGTGGCGCGGTGGCGCGGTGGCGCGGTGGCGCGGTGGCGCGGTGGCGTTCTTGGCAAGGTTCCTACATGTCAACACTTTCCTCATGGCTTGCGAATTGCACTTAATAAGGGGTGGCCGGCCGGCGTCAAGTTTTATTTGAGTTTTTCCATCGAAATGGGCGCAAATCGAGTTTGAACACCTCTCATTGGCACCCGGCTTTAGCCAGTGATAAGCCAAACGCGCTCGCCAACGACTTACTCAATCACGAACCAACTCATTCCCTGCGCGGGAACTTGCACGGGCAATTCGATTGAGTAATCGCGGTCGAGTTTGAAGCGCTTCGCCGCGCGGCCTTGTTCGCGAACGCGCACGGTTTCGGTCAGGCCGGTGTAGTAAAAATTTACGCGGAGCTTCTTCGCCACCGTTTCGTTCAACGGATTGAAAACAACGAGCATTCCTTTTTCCTTCAGTTTCGGATTCACGTGCAGCATCCAGTCGAGGTCGCGCGCGTCGGCGCGTCGTCCGTGAACGAGATCGCTTTCCAAAATATCGCGGTGCGCTTTGAACCAACTCACCCAGCTTTTCACCATCGCCCGCGTGCGGTCGGTGTCGTAAAGGCGCGGGCCGCGATAACAAGCCTGCACGCCGAGCGCGAGGTTGCTCACGAGCATCCGCTCATAGTGATCGAGGTGTTCGTCGAGCGGCTCGATGGTCGCCGCCGCGCCGCCGCCTTGATACTGCGTGAGCGGGACGAACATCCAACCCATGCTCGGAGATTTTTGCCACGTGCCATCGAAAATATTCTGGCGCGTGTGGATGACCTGCTGCGCGCGGGGCAACGACCAATTGTCCTCGCGATAGCCCATGCCGCTCTTGGTCGAGCCGGCGAGGAAATAGTGGTCCGGCACGTTCAAATAAAATCCCTGCGCGCGGCACCATTTGTAGAAGTCGGAAATTTCGTGCCACTGATTCCAGCGCGAGTCCGCCAGTCCGCGATGTCCGGGATGTTGCTCGCTCGCGCAAACGTCGCCGGGATACGAACCGTCATGCTCCAGCAACGTGAAGCCGCTGGCGCGATGAAATTCGTAGAGGCGACGAAAATAGTTCGTGCCCCAACTGCTCTGCAGGCACGGTGAGTTGCCGAAGATGGGTTTCTCGCCCGGCGGCATCACGACGTCGTTGCTGCCGCCGACACTGCGGGACGCGAGCAACGAGTAACTGCCAATCTCGACGCCTTTGCTGCGAGCGTAGGAGGCGAAATTCTTCGCGGCTTCAAGCGTGGCTGGTTTTTCATTCTCCATGTCGAAGCCACTGCCGAAGCTGAGGATTAACATCTCGAAACCTACCTCCGCGCATTGATCGATGGCGTTCGTGACGGCGCTCCCCTTGGAAGAAACAAGGTGCATCATCAGCGGATTCTCGGTCGTCCACGGCGCGATGACGCGATACATGCGGCGCAGCGCCAGGCCGCAACGCTCGCGATCCGTGCTGTCGAACGGCAGCACCCAGGCGCGAAACGATTCAAACGTGCCGCCCAGCGCGATGTCTTGCGCGGGGCCGAGGTCGGGACCGACGTCGAGCAGGCACGGCGTCCTGCGCTCGTAATTCACCTGCGAACGAAACTCCGGGTCCGGCAGCCAGCGGAACGCGTGACGATTCGCGCCGGCAGCCATCATCCCGCCGAACGCCATCTCCGTCTCGACGTGAATGTTCGGCGGCGTGCGGCCTTCGCTCAATTCATCGACCTCGGACGTGCGCTCGACGGCGGCGATTACTTCACTCGAAAAACGATCGAGGCGCACGACTTTGTCCGTGCCGTTGGAAACCGTGATCCATTTGCTGTAACACGGCAGGCCGTCGTAAAGCTCGTAGTGAACCGAGACGCGGAGGTTCGGAGCGGGAGTTCCGTTCGTCGGCGTGGGCGCGGCGAAATCAAGCCGCAGCGTCACACCCGCCGGCGGCCACTTCACGTCCGACGCATGATGACGAACTTGTTTCCACGCAAAACGCTCCTTTGGCTGGCCGACTTCGTAACCGATGAAGCGAAACGTCGACGGATCGGCGCGCAATTCCGCAATCCATTCCGGGCGCAGGAAGGCGTAGTTCGGCTGGCCTTTGAGTCCGCCGATTTCGTAGCGCTGGCCGTCCAACTCGATAATCGCCTCGGATTTCACGCCGCGCAGAATTGCCTCGCCAGTTACGAGATTATCGAGCGCCACGGTCGCGGCATTCGGCGCAAGACGAAACGTGCGCGTGATCAAACCGTTGGCCAGCGTGAGTTCACTCCCGGCGGCGTTGGTGTGAACTTGCGCTCGATACGCGGAAGGATCGACAAGCCAATCGGCATTGTTTTTTGTGGCGGCGTGGGAAAATGAAACGAATGAGATCGCGGCGAGCGTGTAAAAGAAGCAACGCAGTCGGCGGCGGATGATTTGAATTTGTTTCATGGCAACGCAGAAACCTGACGCTCGCGCGGAAAGCAAACTTCATATTTTGCGCGGCTTCGAAGCAGCGGAACGATTTCCGAATGCGTTGATCAAAAAAAACGATCCCACGCGGAAAGGAGGTTCCTTTCGGATCAGGAAAAAAATTTGGGAAGTTGGCGAGCCAGCGCACCTGCGAGCCACAGCGCCAGCACGACGCCGAGCAACCACAGGATTGCCCACGCCCACCAACCGCTCGGCAGAGTGATGCGCGCGCCGTAAGGTCCGATTTCCTTCCGGCAGTACGAACGATGTCCAAGCCAGAACACTCCGACCGATGCGAGCGCTACCAGCGGGCAGGAAATGAAGCCATTCATCTGGCTCCACAAAAACTCTTCACACACGAGACCGGCATACAGCGTCGCCATGGCCAGCAGCCCGCCCCAGAACCACGCGGTGAAAATCAAGAACCGCGAATGCGCCACGGACGAAAGCACGAACGAAATGGCAAACACCGCCAGCGGAAAAGCGAGGATGAGTCCATAGAGCCAGCCGGTGCGCAAACCGGGCAGCGGTTTGAGCAGGCCAGTGTTCAAGTAAAGCCGCGCCAGGATCGGCGAAAGATCAATGCCCAGCGCGAGCAGGTCGAGCGCGGTCAAGACGACCAGCCCGCCGCCGCCGATAATGAGCCGCGCCAGATACCGCTCCGAGCGCGTGGCCGGCAGCGCGAAGGTGAATTCTTCGCACCCTTCGATGACGTCGCCGCCGCCATACGCCGGGCCGGCGAAGAAGGCGTAAAAAAATCCGAGCGATAAAATCCAGCCCGGATGCACCGCGAGCGGCAGCGCCCAGACGGCCCCCAGCCAGAACATGAGAAATGCCAGCACCAGTTTGCTGTGCGCGAACCATTCGGTCCAAAGCAATCCCTGGAGCACGCGCAGGCGGGAGAATTGTTTTTTTTCTGAAACGGTGAAAGCCGGCGTCTTAATTTTGTCGAGCGACACCTGGCGTTGTGCTTGATTGGGCTGGCTCACTTCGAGGAACGGTAGCATAACTCATCAAGGTTGTTCAACGATGTCCGTGAGATTCGTCGGTGGCTCATCCACAAACAGTTTCCACGGGTAAGCCGGCGCGGCCGGAGTGCGCGCCGCGGACGCGCCAGCGGTTGGCGCGGCCATCGGCGGAGGCGCCGCGACGTCACTTGCCGCTGAGACGAAGGTGTCCCAATAAACGTGCGTGCGGATCACCGCGGCGTCGCGCCGGACGCGCAAGACGAGCCCTTCGAAATCATGGATGCTCGGAAAGTCGTAATTCGGTTTGCCCAGCCCGTGGAGTTGACAGGCCGCAACGCCGGCGGCGGAACCAAGCGAGTTGAGATAATTCCACGCGCCATCCGTCCACGGCAGCGGCTGCAAGTACGAGTAGGGAATCGCTTCGTCCGTGGCAAACATTTCGCCGCGCGTGAGCCCGCCCCAATTACCAAGGCGATCTTCGGGACAGCGCAACGCATTCGTGGAGGGCAGGAATCGGGCGGCCGCCAGCAGGCTGAAACCGCTGGGCCGCTTGGGGAAGTCGTCGAGATACATGTTCAACGCGAGGCTGACTTGATGGAGGTTCGACGTGCAAAATGCCTGCCGCGATTTCTTTTTCGCGGAAGCCAGCGCGGTCAGCAGCAACGTCGCCAGCACGGCGATGATCGCAATGACCGTGAGCAATTCCACCAAAGTGAAACCGTGACGGTTGCGTTGCGCCTGATGCCGCAATTCGCTCATGGCGAATTCTTGCCGCGTAAAATTTGCCGCCGAAGATCCGTCGTGCTGGAGCGACGGCGAGAAAAATTGCCGGGCAAGGGATCGCCCTGTAGCTTCCCTTGCCCGGCGCGAATCGCGCCCCGTTTCGGCACGATACCCGTAGAGCGCCCGACGCGCGACGCGACTCGCAAAGGCACGTAAAAGGACTCTGCCCCGGCATCAATGATCTCAAGCTTCCAAATCATGAGCGGTGGCTTGGATCGAAAATTGGGCGCACGTTCATCAAGGTAATTTCACTTCGACTTTCGCCACGCCATAGTCGCCCAAGGGCAGCCAAAGTCCGCGGCTCACGTCGCCATCGGCGTTTTCCGGGTTGAAATAAACGCACCCCTGCGGGCCACCCGCGCCAATCAGCGTGAGAGCTGCCGGGGTCGTCTTGTTGAATAGTTGAACGCCATTGCCAACTTGAACAACCAGGAGATCGCCAAACGCATAGAGATTTTGTGCGGCGAAGCTCAGTTGCAGCGGAGCCGGCGTGACGGGCGAAATTTTTCCCGTGTCGGCGAGTGTGACGATCTCCAGTGTGTTCGTGCCTTTGTCGTCCACCGCCGCGCGGCCGATGAAAATGTTTTTGTCACTGACGAGCACCGGGTGCGGCCAAGTCTGGCCCAACCAGTCGGAGTCGATTAAACTGGCCGCCACGCCATCGTAGGCGCTGGCATCGAGCCATTCGCTCCAGTCAGTCGCGAAGGTCTTGGGATCCCAATGTGCGCCCACGGTGTAGATCACCGCGCCGGCGTGCGAAAGGCCACGCAGCATGCCCGGGATGTTCACGGGCTTGCGGACGAGTGGATTCGCGGCATCGGCGTAATCAACCACATCGAGGTAGTAGCGCTGCACCCAGGTGCCGATCGGCGGCTGATTCGTGCCGACAGGAACCACCTGGCCATCAACTTTGTCGTAGATGATGATCGGCGCTGGCGGCGGAACCCCCGGAGGCAAGACCCCTTCGACGAATTCCGAAGCTTGATGGCTGAGATAAACCAGCCCGTTCGTCGCGAAGGCGGAACTGAAACTCCACCAGCCGTTTGTTCCCAGATTCACTTCGGATTTGAGCTTCGGCGCGCCGGCGTTGTTGACGTCGAGTGCGAACAGCCGTCCGCCACCTCCGCCCCACCACGGCCGGAAAATGGCCGCGGAAGTTTTGGCGATGCCACCGCTGGCTGCACGTGGGCCGACGATGCCGCCATCGAGCCAGCCCCACCAATAGCCGTAGCTGCCGCCCGACCACACGAGCTGATCCGCAGTCGGCCACACGGCCTGCCAACTGTTCCCGTAGCCGAGGGAATCGACGAGCGTGTTGGTCTGCCCCAAGAGAATGACGCCGGGCAAATGGGTCAAATCGTAGATCGAGAAGTAAAGGTTCGGCACCGTCGCATCCGGATTTGGTTTTTGATTTCCTTTGTCGTCATAAATGTAAATCGGCGGCGCATTGTAGTCGCCCTGCGCGAGATAGAGGCGGCCGTTGCTCACTGTGGCTCCGAGAATCGGGTATTTTCCGAGCACGACACGGTTTACTTCCTGATCGGCTTGATTCGCCCGCGCCACTCGCAGCGTGGGATTGTCCTGATTCCATGTGTTGCCGTAGGCCAGTTGGAGCAGATAATCTCCCTGGGCAAACACGCGATCCGCCGGCCAGGAAAGTTCCGTATCCGAGGTGACGGCTGGATGATCGCGATCCGTGGCATTGACGGTGAACAGCTCGCGTCCGGAAAGCGAGAGCACGCGATTGCGATGAACGGTCGCGCGGCGCGGTTGGAGTTTGTGCTCAATGGCACCGCGTGCCACGAGGTCATCCGCGCTCAAATTGATGAGCTGCACGCGTGTCGCGTAGCCATTGGTCGTGTTGCCGGAGTAGGGAACGAGGAGCAATCCATTTTCGGGCAAAAAGCCGAACGCTTTCTCGTCGTAGTTCGCCTCGCTCCAGGAATAATTTTCGCCGAGCGGCACGCGGCTGAGGAGCGTCGGCTTGCTGGCGTCCTTCACGTCGTAGAGCGACACGGCAACTCGCCAACTGTTTGAGCTTTCGATGCCCATCGTCACGAGGCGATTACCCCACGGCTGGATGTAGGTGGACCAGCCCGGCACTTCGAGTTGGCCCGCGATGCGCGGCGTTTTCGGGTCGGACAAATCGACAATGAAAAGCGGATCGACGCGGAAGAACGTCACGATGTACGCGCGGTCGCCATCGAAACGTGTTGCGTGAAGCTGCTCGCCTTTCGCCAGCGTGAGCGAGCCGAGCGGCTGCGGTGATGTTGGATCGGTCAGGCTGAACGTTTCGAGCGTCGTGACAACGCGCTGGCTCCAGTCTTCGGAAATAATTGTGAGCGTGTCGCCAGCGATGTTGAGTTTGAACTTGTCCGGCACGCGGCCTTGCGGCGTGATTTTCGCGAGTGCCTTCATCGCGCCGTCGGGAGAGGAAATGTCCAGCAACGTCACCTTCGACTGCCACCAGTTTTTTCCGTCGCTGCCTTGGGTTGCGACCAGGAGAAATTTATCCGTCGCGTAGATTACGTTGCCGTAACCCGCCACCCAGTAAGTGTCCTTGATCGCCGGGTTTGCCGGATCCTTGAGGTCAAACGATGAAACCACCGTTCCCCATTCCCAGATTTCGCCGGCACTGCCGTCGGAACCCGGTTTCGGCGGCAGAATCGTTTTGCGATACGATTGCGACGCGACGTAAAGCGCCGTGCCGACCATGCGACTCTCCTGGATGTAGCCTTGGATTGGCAAATGCGCGGCGACGACCGGCGCGCCATTCACGACACCAACGACGAGCGCTTCGCTCTCGGAACCGTCGCCAAAATATCCGCAGCCGTCGCGGGCCAAGAGCACGACAAAATTATTTTCGAGCAAGTACATCTGTTCCCCCGCCGCCGGCAGCGATAGCGTGCCGCGAATCACCGGCTTGTCCGGCGCGCTCACGTCGATGACTTGCAAGCCGCGGTATTGATTGAAGAAATAGAGCGTGTCGCCCTCGATTTTCCAGATGTCGGATTCAACTACCGAGCGCGTGTCGCTCGATTTGGAATTATCAACAGTCGCTACCGGGCCAGCCCCCGGGGTCGCCGGAGGCAATGCGCCGCCACCGCCCGTACCCGTGCTGGTCGCCTGGCCGGCAAACAAGTTCGTGCCTTGGTAAAAAGAAGCTGGCAGCGGCTCCGTGGCGTCCGCTCGCACGCGCAGCAATTCCAAATCGCCCGAACGCGGCAGGCGGAACGTAAGCTCGCCTCCGTTGCCATCGAGGCGCTGCACCAAGTGTGGCTCCCACGTCCCAGCGCTGATGCGTTTGCGGCCTTCGAGCGTGACTTTTTTCAAGCCTGCGGGGATGTGGACAACGACGACTACATTCGTCCCGTCCAGATGGATGGAGTTGATGATCGCCTGGTCCGTCGAAGGATTTCCAGTCTGTCCGAAACAGTTCAGCGTGGCGAGCGCCAGCAATGATACAACGATGCTTTTGAGTTTCATGTTTTGTTTCCTGTTTGAGTTCAAATGATCTGCGGAAATTAAAGGTGAGATTGCTTTCTCATGCCGTTGCGGAGTTGATTGGCTCCGGGGTTTCTCTTGTTTCGGCGCGGCCGGCGAGTTCGATGAAAATTTCCTCGAGTCCGAGCGGGAACATCTGCACACGCACGCCCGGGAGCCGACGGACGGGATCCAGTTGCGCGTCGTTGGCCACGTGCGCCACCGCGTTCACGACGGGGCCGAACGTCTGGCTGCGCAGCGCGCCCGGCACGGAAAAATCCGACGGCGGCGCGTCGCCAGGAAAAATAATCTGCACGCGTCGTGTCGTCTGTTGCAGTTCCTCAAGCCGAGCCGAAGTCAGCATCCGGCCGCGATCCATAATGCCGACGTATTCGACAAGGCGTTCAAGGTCGCTGATCACTTGCGTGCTCAACAGCACCGTGCAGCCGTCGCCTTCCGACAGCACGGAAACCAAAGCATCCACCAGTTCGCGCCGTGCGATCGGGTCCAGACCGGCGGACGGTTCGTCCAGCAACATGACTTCGGGCCGCGACGCCAGCGCGAGAATGACCGCTGCCTTGCGCTGTTCGCCGCCCGAGAGTGCGCCGACGGGCTGATCCGGTGGCATCGCCCACGCGCGCGCCAGTTCGCGTGCCCGCACTTGATCCCAGGCCTCGTAGAAATGGGACGCATACCGGTTCAACTCCGTGAAAGTCATCCAGCCGGGCAATTGCTGCGATTGCGAAACATAAGCCACACGCGCGCGCACGCTGCGGGGCGCGATCCATAAATCCGCGCCAAGCACACGCACGCGGCCGCGATCCGCCCGCAACAAACCCATGAGCAGACGCAGCGTCGTGGTTTTGCCCGCACCGTTGCGACCGATCAAGCCGCACACCGCGCCGCGCGGGACTTGCAAATCCAGCCCGCTCAACGCGACCACGCCGATGGTGCTCTACATCTACCGCACGGC
>JACPZS010000195.1 GCA_016195385.1 Verrucomicrobiota bacterium | reverse complement strand
TTAGTATGGCTCCGGTCACTGCCAATGTGATGGTGGTGATTTTTTTCATGGTTTGGTATTGTTGATGGTAGTTAAGTTTGTGAGCAAAAATCGATCTTCACGAGTTGCACCCTTTCCGAAAATGACCACGGAGTTGATAGGTATGCCAATAACGGCGCGAGTTTCGTGGTAGCCCATCATGATGCCGTCAAATAGTTTGGTAAAACCTGCGCCTCGTGATTCGAGATAAATTCCGCTTTGGCTGTTGGGAAACTCAAGCCAGATAAAACCAAAATTTCGGTACACCTTCGCTTCATCTCCTGGATGCTGCGGATAAACTTTGACGACCGTACAGCCGGTGGCGACTGCAATGACGGCCAATGAAGCAATACCCAGAAGCCCATTGAAATTCATTGCCTTCACCCCATCACGCTGATGCTGGCCACGTCGCTCCATTGACCGACTTGCTCGTCGTGGAGGCGGTAGATCGCCTTGTATTTCCAGACGGCGCTGGTGCCGGGCACGGGCAGCGGCGCGGTGTCCAGATAATCCGGTTCGGTATCCAGCGCGAGGAACGCGAACATGCCCGTGCCGCGATCCACCCAGATTTCCAGGCTGTCCATGCTTTGCTTCTTCCAGGCAACATTCGGATGACCGGCTTGCAGGACGATTTGCAGGCCGGGCTTCATGGCGTTCAAGTCCACGGTTTGATCCGCGCCGATGGTGCCGAGATTTTGCCCGATGGCTTCGGTGTAGCCAGGATGCTTCTTGATGCGCGCGGCCAGCGCGGCAATGCGGGTGAAGATGCCGGGCGCTACAGGGACAGGGATGCTGCCGAGATCCGGTGCAGCAGGCAGGTCGCCCAGCGTTGGCCCGATCCCTTCGCGGGCGGCAGTTTTGTAGGGGTCCATTCCTTGGCGGCATTGGCATAAAGCTCCTTCGCGTTGCAAACCCAGGTGAAGTAGGCGTTGTCGGCCTGCGTGCTGGCGACTTCGGCGGGCGTGACGCCAACGGTGCCGGCGTGGGCAGGGAGTTTCTGGGTAAAATTGTTCAACCACTGGCATTTGCCAGGGTCGTCTTTGGGCATGAACGGGGTTTTGCGCATAGGTTTTCAGGAGGTTTTAGTGTTTTTCGCGAGATTTGGCGGTTTTTAGGTGTGTCGCAGCGGTTGAAGGGCGTACCGCAATGACTCATACCCGTGCCGGAATGATTGCGGCACGGGCCGCGATGGTTTTTGACCGTCGCGCAATAATTGCGGCACGTCGCGGAATGATTTTGCTCCGCACGCAATCATCGGGGCGCGCTCCGGAACGATTGAATTACGGCCCTCGGCGATTGCGGCACGGCGCGCAACGATTGAGGAACGCGTCGGTGTGATGGCCGGACGGCAGGAAAAAAACTTGCGCCAGCGGAGATTCATGGCGGCCCGGCTCTCCATTACGGAGGTGCGCAGGCTGTCTGCCGCGGAACGTGGTGAAATGATTGGGAAGCGTTGCGCTGAAACGCGTGACTCGCTCTGGACGACGAAGAGTTGCTTCACGTCGCCAAATTTATCAACTTTAGTGAGGCACGGTATCCCCAGTGTGGAGGACAAATCGGGCGCCGGTGTTCCAGAACGCACGAGTTTGTACCTCATTTGAAGGACACCGCCGGTCACGGCCAGGAAAGGGAGCACACAGCAAAGAGGTGAACTCGAATTCCGAAGCGGTGATGCACAAATCGATCTTCGCATTTGACGCGGCGCGTTCGCTGCGCTGTAGTGTGCTACAAAATTCAATTCACCAAAATTTTATGAAAACTCCCCTCTCCCGTCGTTCGGCCTTGGGCCGGCTCACCGGCAGCGCGGCCATCCTCGCCGCGGCTGGCTCGCTTTCACAACGTCTCACCGCCGCCGAGGACTCGGCGGGTGCGAAGCTCAAAGGACGCATCAACCACTCGGTGTGCAAGTGGTGTTATCCGAAAGTCAGTGTCGAGGATCTTTGCATGGCCGGCAAAGGGATGGGCTTGCAGTCCATCGAATTGCTGAATGTCGAAGATTTTTCCACGCTCAAAAAGCACGGCCTGACTTGCGCGATGGTGACCGGCGCGGATCAAATCGCCTACGGTTTCAACCGGCTGGAGCACCACGACACGTTGGTGCAAAATTTTGAAAGGATCGCCCCCAAGGTTGCTGAAGCCGGTTTCAAAAACATCATCTGCTTCTCCGGAAACCGAAAAGGCATGTCTGCCGAACAGGGTCTGGAAAACTGCGCCATTGGCCTCAAGCGCGTGCTGCCGATCTGCGAAAAACACAACGTGCTCGCCGTGATGGAACTGCTCAACAGCAAAGTGGATCACAAGGATTACATGTGTGATCACACTCCGTGGGGAGTGGAGTTGTGCAAGCGCGTCGGCTCCGAACGGTTCAAATTGCTCTACGACATTTACCACATGCAAATCATGGAGGGCGATGTGATCCGCACGATCAAGGAAAGCCACCAATACATCGCGCATTATCACACCGGCGGCGTGCCGGGCCGCAATGAGATCGATGACACGCAGGAGCTTTATTATCCGGCGGTGATGCAGGCGATCGTCGGGACCGGCTTCAAGGGCCATGTCGCTCAGGAATTCATCCCGAAACGCGCCGACGTGCTGGCGTCGCTGCGTCAGGGCGTCCAGATCTGCGACGTCTGAAAACCGGCCGGAACCCCTGTCACCTCCCCAAGAAAGACCTGCAAAGTATTTCTCAAAAGTCCTGCGATGTCCTGAGCAAGCTTGGATCGCAGATTCAATGGTTGCAAAGCTTCGTGACCGGGGACAAAGTCAACTGCGTTTACATCGCGCCGAACGAGGAGTTGATCCGCGAACACGCCAGGCAAGGCGGATTCCCGGCCAACAAAATCAGTGAAATCAAAACTGTCATCGACCCGACCACTGCAGAAGTTGCACGATGACGGCAAGGTAACCCGGCTCTTCCTGACGCGGTGAACGATTTTTTGCGTCCGCTTCAATGATGCTCGCCGCTGGCACGACCGGGTGGCAAACTGGAAGGGAGAATATGTATGCGGCCGCATTACGGACGCGGTGGCGGCGTTGCAAACACCAAAAACAAAATCTTTGCGTCACGGTGCTTTTGCGCCATAAGTCCGCTGCGTAATAATTAAAGCAAAAACTTTTTAACCAAATGGAGCACGTCACGTTTTTGAAGCGGCTGCTCGTCAGACGAAACCAACCGCGGCGAAGTCACGCCCGGCCGGGCATTTGGCCGTTGCTCACTGCAGTCGCAGTGTTTTTCGGTGGAACGTTCGTCACGTCGGCAAACGCGCAAACCACAGAGATGCTGTTCAGTTCGCTGGGCCGCTCGATTCAAGGCTTCGACGCCGGCGAAGTTTTGTTAAGCGAGTTCAACTGCGTGGCGTGTCATCAGGCTGGCACTGCCACGCAACAACGCCTCGCTTCCAAGCAAGCCCCGCGGCTCGGCGCGAATGGACTGCGTCTTACGCCGCAATACTTGCGCGCGTATCTGACGAATCCACACGGCGAAGGTCCGGGCCGCACGATGCCGGATCTGCTGCACGGGATGGCCGCGGCGGAAAAAAGCGAAACGGTCGAGGCACTCGTTCATTTTCTTGCCTCACTAATGTCTGCCGAAACGAATGATGCTATCGGCGCGGATCAGTTCAAGATCCAGCAGGGACGGTTGCTCTTCCATCGCGTCGGTTGCGTGGCGTGTCACGCACCGCACGAAACGGTCGCGACGATCGCGGCGAAGCCGGGTTCAACGGAAGGCGGCGCTTTGTCCAACTCGAACGAAGGGCTGACGGATTTCAAACTCAACTCGATTCCGCTGGTCAATCTCGCCCGCAAAACCACCGTCGCCGAACTGGCAAAATTTCTCCTCGATCCGCTCAAGGCGCGTCCAAGCGGGCGGATGCCGTCGCTCAATTTGACTGAAAGTGAAGCCACGGCCATTGCGATGTATCTGCTGCGCGAGCAAGCGCTGGGGATCTCGAATCCTTCGCTCCCGCGCGAAAAACTGAAAGGCCTGCGTTACGAGTATTTCGAGGAAGCGTTCAACGAAGGCGCGCCGGATTTCGCGAGCTTCACGCCGAAGGCGACGGGCGTCATCGAGCGTTTCACGCTCGCGCCGCTGAAGCGAAATGAACGCGCCGGGCTGCGCTTTACGGGCTTCGTCACCGTGCCGGCCGACGGCGACTATACTTTTTACACCGCGTCCGACGATGGCTCGCGCCTTTACCTCGGCGATCAACTCGTCGTGAACAACGACGGCCTCCACGCGATGGATGAACAAACAGGCATCATCCGACTCAAGGCCGGTGATCACCCAATCACGGTGACGTGGTTCAACGGCGACGCGCAACTCGATCTGCGAGTTTCGTGGAAAGGCCCGGGCCTCAATAAGCAAGAAATTCCCGCGAGCGTGTTAACGCACATCGGCCAGCCGATGGTTCCGCTCGGCGAGGAAAAATTTACCGTCGATGCCGCAAAGGCCAATCGCGGGCGGGAACTTTTTGGAAGGCTCGGCTGCGCCGCGTGCCACGAAGTCAGTGGCGAGAAAATTTCATCGGCGCTCGCCACAAAAAATTTCAGCGAATTGACTCCGGCGCAAGGCGACGGTTGTCTCGGCGAAAATGTCCGGGCCGGTGTGCCGCAGTATTTTCTAACGCGTCCCGAGCGCGAAGCCCTGCGCGCCACGCTTACCGCGCGCGAAAAGCTGGCGCAGCCGCTCGCGCCGAAGGAACAAGTCACGCGCACGCTGGCGGTGATGAATTGTTTTGCCTGCCATGCGCGCGATGGACTCGGCGGGCCGATGCCGGGCCGCGTCGATCATTTCTCCATCGTCGGTGAAGCGGATCTCGGCGAGGAAGGACGCCTCCCGCCGCACCTGACGCGCGTGGGCGACAAGCTGCGGCCTGAATGGCTGCGCGAAGTGCTGCTGAACAAAGGCGCGGCGCGTCCCTACATGGCCACGCGCATGCCGCAATTCGGCGAAGCAAATGTCGGACATTTGCCCGCTGCTTTTGCTCAAGCCGACAGCGCGGGCCAAGCGGACACGCCGCTGGAGTATTCCGCGCGCGACGTCAAGCAAGGCCGCAAACTTGTTGGCACGGGCGGCATGGCGTGCATTTCGTGCCACGTGTTTGCGGGTCACAAATCGCTCGGCATTCCCGCGCTGGACATGGCGACGATGACGAAGCGGCTCAAGCGTGATTGGTTTCGTCGCTATTTGATCGATCCGGCGTCGCTGCGGCCCGGCACGCGCATGCCGACGTTCTGGCCGGAAGGAAAAAGCGCGCGGCCGGAAATTTTGGAAGGCAACAGCGCCAAACAAATCGACG
>JACPZS010000194.1 GCA_016195385.1 Verrucomicrobiota bacterium | reverse complement strand
CACCAGCCGTTCGGTGGCGCGCAGGCCGGCGCCCTCTAAATAATGGGCCAAAGCCGCCGCCCGTTTGCCGGGATCGACGCGCCGACCGTCCTTCTCTCCACACGGCCGGTGACAAGCCCAGCACAGCCAGCGCTGCTGCCCATGACGGCTGAAGCCGTTCTGCACCAGTTGATCCGAGCCACAGTGGCGACATTTCATGCCGCAGTATGGTCACTCATTTCTCAATATCAATACCTATTTAGCAATCCCCGAAATCCAGTTGCCGATGGATGTTGTTCCGTTCGCTCCGTGAAAGCAAGCGTTTTGACGGTCGAAGTGGACAAAAGTTGCGGCTAATTCGCGCCGCCTGCCGCGAGGCACTCGCACACTTTTGCCACCGCAGCTGCAGCCAACACCGGCGTCAGGGTGCCGCCGCGGCGCTTCAATTCCACTTCGCCTTTGGCCAGAGATTTTTCACCGATGCCGAGGCGGATCGGAAAGCCGACGAGATCGGCATCTTTGAATTTCACGCCCGGCCGTTCATCGCGATCATCCAGAATCACATCGACGCCCCTTGCCTGAAGTTCGGCATAAATTTTTTCGGCGAGTTGCATCACCGCGCTGCCGGACGCGACGCCGAGCGGAGTGATGCACACTTGATACGGCGCGACCGTGAGCGGCCAGACGATGCCGTCCTTGTCGTTGGACTGTTCGATGATGGACTGGAGGGTGCGTGTGATGCCGATGCCGTAGCAACCCATGACGCACGGTTTGCGCGTGCCGTCCTCGGCGAGGTAGTAGGCGTTGAGCTTTTCGCTGTATTTTTTGGAGCCAATCATGAACACATGACCAACCTCGATGCCGCGCTGAATTTTGAGCGGCTTGGCGCACTTGGCGCACGGCTCGCCCGCGCCGACCGTGCGAAGGTCGGCCCAGCGCGCGCCGGGAATGTCGCGCTCGAGGGAGACCTTGTTGAAGTGGAAGCCGTCTTCGTTCGCGCCGGTGGTCATGCCATTGGCACCGCGCAGCCGTTCGTCGGCAAAGACCGGGAACTTTGTGACGCCCACCGCACCGAGGCTGCCGGGGTGCGCGCCGAGGGCGTCGAAAATTTCCGGCGTTTCCGCCGGGCGGAAGACAGTGGTGCCGAGCACGCTGGCGAGCTTGGCTTCGTTGAGCTGATCGTCGCCGCGCACGAGGATGAGCACGGGCTTGCTGTCGGCGATGAAGACGAGGGTCTTGATCTGGCGATTGGCCGGGACGCTGTGCGGAGCCTTGGTCAGCGCCTCGATGGTGACGACGCCGGGGGTGGCGAATTTTTCCGGCGTCGGGCCAACCTCGCGCGCGGCGGTTTTGGGAATGCCGCTGGTGGCCTTCTCAAGGTTCGCCGCGTAACCGCAGGCCTCGCAGAAGACGATTTCGTTTTCGCCGGTTTCGGCGGGTACCATGAATTCGTGCGAGAGATTGCCGCCGATGACACCGGTGTCGGCTTCGACCGGAAAATTTTTCAAACCGCAGCGATTGAAGATGCGCTGATAGGCGTCGTACATTTTGCGATAGCTGCTCATCGCCGCTTCCTCCGTCGCATCGAAGCTGTAGGCGTCCTTCATGATGAATTCTTTCGCGCGCATGAGACCGAAGCGCGGGCGGATTTCGTCTCGGAACTTGACGCTGATTTGATAAAAAGTCGCGGGCAATTGGCGATAGGAATTGATTTCGCCGGCGGCAAGAGTGGTGATGACTTCTTCGGCGGTGGGACTCATGACCCATTCTTTTTTCGCGCGGTCGCGAAGTTTGTAGAGGCCGTCGCCAATCGCTTCGTAGCGTCCGGATTGCTGCCAGATTTCGGGCGGCTGGAGCGTCGGCAGGAGCACTTCGAGCGCGCCGGAGCGATCCATTTCCTCGCGAACGATTTGCTCGACTTTGCGAAGGACACGCACTCCCAGAGGCAGAAAGGTGTAAAGCCCGCCGGTCAGTTTGCGGACCAGTCCGGCGCGAAGAAGAAGTTTATGGGAAAGGATCTCCGCTTCGGCGGGAGTTTCTTTGAGGGTGGGAATTAATGTTTGCGACCAACGCATAAAATTGTTTCAACGTGACGAAGCTGCTCGTACGGTTGCAGAGATGAATAGGGTTATCTATCGAATAGCCGCGGCTGCCTGGCAGGATGAAATCCTATTTCACCGTGTTGACCAGCGGCGCCAGCCCTTGGATGCGGACTTCCAGACGGTCACCCGATTCGATCGGCCCCACGCCGCTGGGCGTGCCGGTGAGGATGATGTCGCCAGGCACGAGCGTCATATTCGTCGAAATGAAGCTGACCAGATGAAAGCAGTTGAAGATGAGCTGGCTCGTGTTCGAATTCTGGCGAAGCTGGCCGTTTTGGAAAAGTTGGATCGTGAGATCATGCGGGTCGATCTTGGTTTCGACGTACGGTCCCAGCGGCGTGAACGTGTCGAACGATTTGCAGCGCGCCCATTGGCTTTCGGAATTTTGGATCGTGCGATCGCTGATGTCCTCCGCAGCGGTATAGCCGAAGATGTAGCGCGCCGCCGCCGCCGGCGTCACGTTGCGCATCCGCCGGCCGATGACGATGCACAGCTCGGCCTCAAAGTCCGTGCGATGATTGGGAAATGGAATCTCGATTTTGGCTCCGTCGGGGATCAGCGAAGTTGGCGCTTTGAGCCAGAAGAGCGGCTCCTTGGGCACCGGCTTGCCGGATTCGCGCGCGTGGTCCGCGTAGTTCAATCCGACCGCGATGATTTTGGTGGGGCTGACCGGCGTGAGCGTTTTTATGCCCTTGGGCGGCACGGGCTTCTTATCGAAGGACGGCGAGCCGAAGACATCTCCCTGCAAACGGAAGAGTTCGCCATCGACCACTTTCGCGTAAAAAATCTCGTCACCCTTCTGGAATCGGCCAATTGCTGCCATAAAGTTGTCCGCAGCTTGTAACAAATCTCCCGCGCCAGTCGCAAGCCGAATCTCCGAAATCTCGGCGCGTGGAGGAGGTTTCGCCCTCCACTCAATGTGTCATCGCGTAGAAAATGATGTTAACGCCGAGCGGGTAGGCGATCTTTTCGGAAAAGTTTTTGAAGTAGTATTCATACTCGCCTTCGCGCTCCCAACCGTCGCCGTTGTCCGTGTTATGGCAGGCGATGACCATGATACGGCCCTGGTCGTCCTTGATGACCCGGTGATGCACGGTCCGCGTATCCCCGTCGTGATTCGATTCGGCCGTGCGGTGCAAGGGATCGTACTGGCTGCGTTCGCCCAGCCAGACATTCGGGCACTGGCCCTTCTCCTTGATTTCGAATACGCAATGATACAGTTCGTGCTCGAGGGGTAATTCCTCGAAGTTGCGATCGTCAAAAACCCGGCGCATTTCATTCTCCATATTCGCCCATTCTGAATCGCCCCAGAAATCATCGATCATGAGAAAGCCGCCGTTAAGCAGATATTTTCGGAGGATCGGAACTTCCGCGTCGGTGAATTGCAACCCGCCCGGCTCGACAATGTAAACCCAGGGGTAATCAAACAACTCCTTGTCGGTGATGTAGAGCACGCGCGCGTCGGGATCGACTTTCATCGACGTCATCTGCTGCAGCCGGTAGGATAAATTCAAATCACTATCGGGAAAATCCGTGTGCCACACGCCCGGCCCGCCGCCCCAGCGCCCATGGTGCCCGCCGGAACTGTAGTGCAGCCGCGCAAACGTAAACACATCCCGCTTGAAGCGCGTCTCATTCGTCCACATCGGCGTGCCGGTGCTGTGGGATTCCACTTCGCGCGCCGTGCGCGGATTTCCCACGGGCGCGCCTTCGCCACCGCCCCAACGACGCTGCGCCAAGACCGCGCCCGCCGTGAGAACGAACGCGATCAATAGCGAGCGCCGTAAAAAAAATTTCACTTAACAGGTGGCAGAGCTGTGGGAGCGCCTTCCGTTGGACGCGGATGGCCGCGATTGATCTCCTGCAACAAACGGTGCGCGTCGCGAAACCGCGGCGCTTCCTCCAGCGCGAGCAACACCTGTCGGCGCGCTTCGGCGTCGCCACTTTGTCGCAACAATTTCGCGAGCCGGAAATGAATGTCGGCGGGGTCGGGCGGATCGAACGCGAGCACCGCGCGATAGCCTGCCAGGGCATCCGCCGGCCTGCCGAGGGCTTCACTGGCCTGGGCCAGCGAGCGATGCGGCAGCGCTGTCATCGGGTTCACCGCGAGAAATCTGTTGGCATTCTCGGCCGCCGCCGCTGAGTCGCCGGCCGCGACCGCCAGTTCGATCAAGCGTTGATAGGCGTCCACGGAATCCGCCGACTGCGCCGCCAGTTTCGTCAAAACTTGCCGTTCCAGATTTGTCTCGCCCAGGGCACGATGCGTTTCGGCCAGCAGTGCGTACGCGTTGCCGGCCTCGGTTTGATCCGGATATAGTTCGATCAATTTTTCGAGCGGCGTCTTGGCTTCGGACCATTTTTTTTCCTTCATCAATTTCTGCGCGTACTCGTTGAGCATCCAATAATTCTTCGAGTACTTGGCCGGAAAGCCGACCATCAGATTGACTTTCACTTCATCCGCCGAGGGTTTTTCCCAGTCAAGTCCCGGCCCCAACTCTTTGGCGCGCGCCTGGGCGAAGGCCACAAAATCTTTTTCGATCTTCTCCATCGGCACGGTGTTCGACGCGATAGCGGCGTTGATTTCAATTCCGTCCCGCAACGAGCGCAGGATGCCTTTCAGTTTTTCCAGGCCGAAGTTCTGAACAACAAACTCCACGACCAGTGAAGACTCGTAGTAAGCAAATTGAAGATCCTCGTCGCCCTTCGCCGTCAAGAACGCGGCGCTCAATTTCCCGACAGGCGTCAACTTGCCCTCCGTGACTCGTTCGCGGTAGCGCGGCGTCATTCGCTGGCCCCACGCCGGGTTGAGCTGGCGCTCCTCGTAAACCGAAATACCTTCGCTCAACCAGCGCGGCATCCGATTGCGCGTGAGCTGGAGCGTGACAACGTGACAGAACTCGTGCCAGAGCACGGCCTCCCAGTTCGCTGGATGCGCCGCCTGTGACGCCGGGCTGTTCGCCGTGATCACGGTGCCGAAACACACGCCGAGAAAACCCGGATTCTCCGGCATGCCGAATGTGCGAACGCCGAAGTCGCGCTGTTCCGGAAAAATTTCCACCGTCGTCGGCTTCGTCAATTCGATACCGTATTTCTGGCACAAATTGGTTTTGGCCCGCAGCAGCAACGCCAGCGCGCGTCCGCCGTAAATTTCCACTTCGCGCGCGCTCATGCGCAACAGGAACGATTCGTTGGTGACGGTGTGGAATTTCGCGAGACTCTCGTGCAGCGTCACCAGGTTGAACGCCGAGACATCGTAGGCGTCCTGTTTGTAAACTTCGTCGGCGAGCCGCCAGCCTTCCTCCTCTTCGCCGAGTCGCAACAAATCCTGCGCGAGTTGATTTTTCGCGGGCAGAAAATCCTTGTCGAACTCCAGCGCGCGCCGCTGGCATTGCGAACCTTCCGTGAAACGATACTTCTGCGAAAGCTTACGTCCGATGGTGTGCTCGACCAGTGGATTGGTGTCCCAAAATTTCAACGCCTTGGCGCGGGCGTCGGCCGCACCCGCTTGATCGTTGCGCAAATGGGCGATGGCCGTGCGGTACGCCCAGCCCTGCGGCTCCCAGGCGTTAACTTTGAAAATCTTTCCCAACGTCTCCTCGGCCGTTGAATAATCCTCCGTGTCGATCATGTGATCGACGAGAAACAGCAGGCTCGCGACGTGGCGCGGATTGTGTTCGAGCGCCGCGTTGAGCGATTTGATCATTTGCACGCGGTCGCTGGAGGCGTAGGCGCGCGCCAGGCCGAAATGTAAATCCGCGTCATCGGCGAAACGTTTCAGACCGGCTTGAAAAGATTTCGCCGCCAGATCGGCATCGTGCTTGTCCAGCGCGAGTTCGCCACTCGCGAGATACACGTCGCGCAGCTCCGGATCGGCGGCCTTGGCGCGGTCAAAAAATTGTTCGAGCACCCCCCGGGGATCCGCGCCGAGCAAAATCGCCGCGCGTCCGAGGGCGACGAGATTCGGCGGATCCCGATATGCGCTGATGCGCGTGCCGCCGAGTTCGTTGATCTCGTTCAACATTTCCTTTGCGCGATCCACGTTGCCGGCGTTGTAAAACGCGTCGCGCGCCAACAAACGCAGGCGGATGCTGATCGGGAAATTTTGCAGCGCGGCGTCGGCCACGTCGCGGGCCTGCTCGTAATGCCCTTCAGCAGTAAGTGCGCGGAGGTAGAGCAATGTCCATTCTTCGCTGCGGCGGCGGTCGGCCAGCGCTTCGGTGGCAATCTTCGCGCACTCGGCGTAATTGCCCGCGCGGAGCAGCTTCCGGCCTTCCTCCAAATCCGCCGCGTTCACCGTGAACTGAAAAATCGTCCACGCCGCCACCACCGCGAACGGGGAAAATACGAAACGAGTGCATGCGCGGCGAAATTTGCGGAAACTGCTTCGGTGGCCGATTTGCATGGGGCTATCTAATCGGAAAGCGCCGCTCGCGCAAGGCGGATTGCCAACGGTCGGCATCGCGCTGACTATTCCAAAATCTTCGACGCTGCGGAATGGAAGGATACAGGAATTGGGGCGTTTGGCTGTGGCTCCAACTGGCGAAGCTATTTCGCGCTCAACACCGCCTGCACTGGCGTCGAGTTGCCGAAATTCTTAAAATCCTTCCAAGTCCACACGACTTTTTTGTCTTTCGTTACTTCGATGAACTGCGGGTTGTCCGGACCGGCGTGGCAATTGCCGAGCAGCGTATTGCCGTTCGGAAGCCGCTCGACGCGCGTCACCCACGCGAGCGTGATGCCGGGCAAATCGTTTTGCTCGATCTTCCAGACGATGTTCTTCTTGGGCGTGACTTCCAAAACGCTGTGGCCGTTGCCCGCGCCGATGAGTGTGTTGCCATTAGGCAGACGAGTGGCGCTGAAGACCGAGTTGCCGAAGGCTTCCGGGCCGTGGCCGCCTTTGCGCTCTTTGCCAAACAAGGGCACTTCAAACTCCCAAACTACATTGCCTTTGGAGTCGTATTCGCGCACCGCGCCATCCGCCTCGTGCGCGACGAGGTAATGCCCATTGGCGATCTTGCGCGCAAGCCGCGTGTCGCTGTGGGCACTGGGATTATTTACCTTGAGTTTGATCTCGCGATGAATTTTGCCCTGCTTGTCCACTTCGAGGATGCGTCCCGGGCCAGATTCGACGATCATCGTCAATCCGCTTGTCAGCCGCTGGAAAGCGTGGACTTCCACGCGCTTGCCGGCGTTGCCGTTCATTGTCTGCGCGTCGTATTCCCAAACGGTTCGCTTGTCCGGTGTGACTTCCACGATTTTGGTCCAGCCTTGTTGGAAGAGGATATTTCCATTCGGCAGAACCCAGGCGTCGTGGATGGCTCCGATTTTCATTTCCCATTCGAGTGAGCCGTCGGGAGCGACAATGGCGAGGCGATGCGTCGAGTCATCAGCAGCCAGCAGCCGACGCGGCGTGCCGGTTTGTTCGGCGAAACAAATCCGCCACACGATCCGGCCACGTCGTCACGACTTCTTTGGTTCGCCGCAGTCCGTAGCCGTGCCCTCCAGTGGGATAGATGTGCAACTCCAAGGGCACCTTCGCCTGGTGCAAAGCCAGCACGTAGCCGAGCGCGTTTTCAATGCGGACGCCATCGTCTTGCGTCATGGCCATGAACGTCGGCGGTGTATTGGTCGTGATGGGAAGTTCAGGCGCGACCTTGTCAGCTTGCTCTTTTACGGTGAGACCGCCCGGATAAATCAACACCGCGAAGTCGGGCCGGCAACTTACCTTGTCGGCGTCGTCCACAGTTGGATAAGATCGCTCGCCATAGTTGTTGCACAATGCTGCGCTGAGATGTCCTCCGGCGGAGAAACCCAGCACGCCGATGCGTTGCGGATCGATGCCAAATTCCTTGGCGCGATGGCGCACGAGGCCAAGGGCGCGTTGCGCGTCCTGCAAGGCGGCGGTGTGTTTCTCCAGACCGGCGCGCTTGGGCACGCGATATTTCAAGAGCACGCCTGTCACGCCAATGGAATTCAGCCACTCGCAAACTTCCGAGCCTTCCAGATCGAGCGCGAGAATGTAGTAGCCGCCGCCGGGACACACGACGACTGACGCTCCGGTGTCTTTGTCAGCAGGCGGCCGATAAATGGTGAGAGTTGGCTTCGAGACATTGCCGAGCCGGATCAGCGGCTTGCCCGCAATCAGACCTTCACCCGGTTTGCTCGTGTCTTTTTCCTCGCCGATGTCGCCTTTTTCACCGGGCGCATCCGCCGGCCAGAGCGGAATTATTTTGAGAATTTCCGCCTTGGAAACATTGATGATGAAGAATGCGATGGCCACTGCCAACGCGGAGCGGATTGAGCGTGGATAAATCATGGCCGGAAGGGAAACCACTTCATCACGTTGCGTCAAAGCAAAACGCGAATCTACCGACCCGTAAAAACGAATTCAGAGTTGTAGGCACACTGCGATCAGTCGGCTGTGAATGGTGACAGATCTCCGTTGAGTCGCCGGAAATTGATGAACTGGTTCGCCACTTCGCCGAAAGCCAGCACCTTGCAGAAATCGAAACGTCACTCAATCGAGTTTGGTTTTCCAAACGCGCTCCGCTTCGTCAACGAACTTCAATACGTTTGTGCGTTGACTGGCATCCGGCAAAGCCGTTGCCAGTCTTTCGCGACGTTCAGCGATCCAGTCCAGAAAGAATTGCACCGCCTCCGCTGTCGGTTTCATCGCCTGGCCGCCGAGTTCAACGTAGAACGGGCCGGTTGAAGCAAAACGGAACGTGTTTGTCACGTCGGTGATGGCGCGCACGAGAAACCAGCCGCTTTCGTTCACGGAAAATTCATGCGGCAACACGATAGGCGCGGCGCGTCCGTTTTGCACCAGTTCGACAACGTGAATCGGATCGCGCGAATCGAGTTGCCCTTCAAGTCGCACGCGCAACGGGCCGGCGTTGGTGAAAACATGTCCGGGCAATTGCCCATTTGCGCGGCAGCGGAGCAGCGGGCCGTTCGAGACAAATACCTGACCGGCGCGCAAACCGTTCCACCATTTTTCCCAGGTCAGTTCGCCTTCGACGTGAACGTAGGCGCGATTGTAGCCGACGGGATTCGCCAGAACACCCGAAGCGCTGCCCGCGCTCGGCGGCACGTGCAAGCCGGCGTTCAGGGCGCGATAATAAATTTCCTGCGTGTAATTTCCGTTGCCTTGTGCCGTCGGATACTGGCTGACATCTCGCGATCGGCCCCATGCTTCGTTGCCGAGTACGCCGCCACGGTGCATGTGATTGTGCGCAATGCCGACCGAGTCCACCTGCCCGCTGGCCAGCCACAGCGGCGTGTCCCACCAAAACGGTTTCTCGATGTCCACCCACACGCCGCGTTCGCGCCGCGCGTCGCGTAGAAATTGAACCGACGACGGCCACTCGCGTTTTGCGCCGGCGATGGCGAGCGGCTTCGGCAGACCAAAATAAAGCAGCGCGCCACCGCCGCGCTCATCTTCGCCGGCCATCAAATCGTAGAACCGATTTCCATCGAAGCGGCGAAGCGCGCTGGCGGGAATAGGCGTTTGCGCCCACGGATTGGCGTCGTTCCACCACGTGATCACTTGCGCGACGTGCAAGTCCTCCGCGCGCATGAGCAACTCGACGTCTTTCAAGGGCCGATGCACATGCATCTCGCCGGGCCACCAACCTTCGCGCGGTAAATTTACGAGCCGTCGCATCGTCACCGCGATGTTCGTCGCCGAACCATCGTCCGACAAAGTGAAAGCGGTTTTCTCCGCTGACCACTCCGGCCCGCGTTCGACCGTGAGCGAGTAGCGACCGGACGGCAGATCGAGTGTCGCTTCGCCCGGAATGACGAAGTGATCGTACCAGAACGGCAGCGATGGCAGGTTTGGTTTCACGGGCTTGCCGGTTGGATCGATGAGATGCAACCGAGCGGGTATCGACTGCCCCTGTTCCTTGTCCACAATCTTGAACGCAACCGTGCCGGCTTGAGTTGTGCAGGTGCATACCACTGAAACCAACCACGCCCAAGCCGCTGCCCAGTTCGACAGAGCCGTAATCAGACGGAGCGCGTTGGCCATAATTTTCATTCAGCTACACGGATGGTGTCGCCCACCCGAATCAGACCCTCCGAGAGAATCTGCGCGCGCAAGCCGCCTTTATGCACGAGTCCCTTCAAGGTTTCCGGGAAGCTGATCTTCGCGAGATAATTGCAGGGTTCGCACAGCCGGATGCCGCGGATGCGCACTTCGCCAACCAGGAATTCCTTTCCGGCAAGGTCGTTCAAGCTCACTCCTTCGGTCACGATATTTCGGCGCGCGTGCAGCGACGTGAAGGGCAGACCTGATTCCCGGGCAAAGGCTTCAATCTGTTCTTGCTCGATAAACGTAATCTCGAAATCGGGCTTCGGGTGCGGCGGGGAGAACGTGCCCGCGCCCGCAAAGTAGCGATCTCCTTCAAGACCCTGGCCCGGCACAGCGCGAACGGCTGCGCACGGCTTCATTTCGGATGTTGGCGACTCGGCGGTAAGGATTTGAATTACGCGTGCCATATCTTTTTTTCTAGCGACCGAGAAAAGCGCGCCTCAACTTTTCCTAAAACTAGGATTGGAAATCAAGACGGTGTCTCGTGCAGCGATTCTTGTTTTACAGCATCAACATTGCGCCGTTGGACATAGAACCCAATACATGCACCCAAACCATAGGTAAAAACAGATAAACTGACCGGGAGAAAAATTCTAAGCGGTCTCTCCATGAATATCGAATAAACTATTGCGCCGCCGCTGACACAAAGATAAATCGCTATCTTCTTCATGGTTGTTTCTCTCCGAAAAATCTTCAGTGCGCCAAGCAGTGCCATCAATACTGGCCACAGCGCTAGACCAACAAGGAGAATAGCTAAGCAAACAGAATCCGCAATATCGCGGGGTAACTTGGTAATCACGAAGAATACAGTAGCCAAGACTGCAAAATTAGCTGCAGTGCTCCTTGCCCCGATTCGCCGGCTCAGGAATTGGATGCTCACAGTAACACCAGTGAGGCCAAAAGCTCGGATTCATCAATCGCCGTCGAAGTTGGGTCTTGTCGAGTCGTTGGCATGCTGACATCCAACGCCAACGAGCCAAAAGCGAAGCGGCGGTTCGCTCTATCGAGTTTGTTGCCACACGAGACGCTTGGCGGACTCATCGGGGCAACTATTTAACACTTCACGGAAAACTTCCAAGTCCAGATTCGCGCCCGTGAGCACCACGCCGACTTTGCGGTGTTTCATCTGCTCGCGTTCCTGCATCAGCCCGGCGAAGGCGGCGGCTACGGCAGGCTCGGCCAGGTTGTGCGTGTCCTGGTAAAGCGCGCACATGGCCGCCGCCACTTCCGCGTCGCTGACTTGAATGACTCGCGCGGCCCCACGACAAATTGCTTCGACCGCCAGCGCGTCCGGTTGCCGGCAAGCCACGCCATCGACAAAAGTGTCCGCGCGTTCGGTGGCCACTGGATGGCCAGCGGCAAACGACAGCGCGTAGGCGGGAGCGCCGCGACTCACCACGCCGATGATCTCCGTTTTCAGTCCCAGCGCATCCCGCGCAGCCATCAGTCCGCAGATGCCCGAACCCATTCCGACTGGCACATACACGGCGTCGAGCGCCCGACAGCCACGGAAGAATTCCAGCGCGTAACTCGCGACGCCGCGCACCAGCAGCGGATGGAACGAAGGCACGCGATGTAACGAGTATGTTTCGGCGAGTTGCGCCGCGTGTTCAGAGGCTGCTTGAAAATCATGCCCATGCTCGATCAGCTCCGCGCCGAGCGCGCGCATGGCGGCGTTCTTCTCGCGGCTGTTCCCGTGCGGCACGACGATCTTCGCTCGCACGCCAAATTGCCGCGCCGCGAACGCGACGCTTTGCCCGTGATTGCCCCGCGTGGCCGTGATGACGCCAGTGACGTGCGGATGTTCCTGCCGAAGCCAATCCATGTAAACGAGTCCGCCGCGAACTTTGAACGCGCCCAGCGGCGTGTGGTTCTCGTGCTTCACCCACACCTCGCAGCCAGCGCGCTGCGAGAGCAACGGCCAGTGGAACTGCGGCGTAAGCGGCAGCGTGCGGTGAACCAACTCCGCGGCGGCTTCAAGTTCGGCGAGTGAATGGCCTGAGACCATGCGCAAATGAAATACAGTTGAAGGAATCGCGCAATTTGATCGCGCCCATTTTTTGTTCAGTCTTGCCCCACCAATCCGCGTTTCTTACTTCAACGGCAGCACGCTCGCAGCCCGTGCCGCACTGTTTCAATTTCGGAGTTCGAGTTAAACGGAAACGTCCCGCCAGAGTTCTAATCTCGCCGGGGAATTTCTCCGCTAGAATTTCAGATTCCATTCTTCCGTCGCATATTTTTTCCGTACCAATGATCGAATCGCTGCCAGCGGCGGTTCCGCGCGCTCTTCACTCGCGCCCCATTCTGCGCGCAGCGCCGCCTTCACCGCGCTGGGCGGCACGCCAAGGTTGACCAGAAATTCCGAGTGACGACGCTGCTTGCGATAATCCGGCTGCTTGGACGGCATCGGTAGCAGGCGGTCGATCAGACCCAAATCGAAATTCAACAAGAACGAACCGTGAAAGAGTAGAAATTTCTTCCGTCGTCGTTGGGCATTGCCAGAAAACTTCAGGAAACCGAGCGCAAGATCCGTGATGCCGGCCACGTTCACCTCCAATTGATCGAATGGTGATGTTGCGTTCGCCAGCGCCGATTGCGATGCTGCGCGCTGGCGTTTCATGATGGCGTAATTCGTCGCCGTGATGCTGCCGTCCGTGTCCGGAATTTTCAACGTGAGCGAATAGTTTAAGCAGCCAAGCCCCTGCAACACCGCGCCACCACCCGTGCAACGCCGCAGCACGGACACATTTTGCGTGCGGCAGAGTTCGAGGTTAGCCTCGGTTTGCGCGCGGTTGGCGTAACCCAGCACCACGAAGTAGTCACGCGGCTCCCAGACGCGCAAGATCTCGTCGGCACCGCGCTCCTCGCACGCGTCGAGCAACGCCTCGTCGCACGCGAGATTCTCCGCCGGCCTGGACAGCGTGAGGTCTAGGTATTTCATTGTGTGGCGAAGATTCTATTGTATGGTTCGCGCCGCGATGGAATTTAACCCCGGCTTTTTGCCGGAGAGAGAAGTAAATTTGACTCAAAAAGAACAGACAAAAACCGACACGGCCCGCTTAAGTAAACGCGAAGCACGCGAGAGCGAGCGCTGGCTGGAGTCACTCGAAGTCGTGCTCGAATACGCCTTGAAGAATCAAGGCAAGGATCGCTCGTCGGTATTTTTGGATCGCCTCGTTGACCGGCTCCGCGAAGCCGGCGTTCACGTGCCGCATCCGGTTACGACGCCGTACGTGAACACGATTCCCGTCGAAGAAGAGCCACAATATCCCGGTGACTGGCGCATCGAACGGAAGATCAAGAGCTGGATTCGCTGGAACGCGATGGCGATGGTCGTGCGCGCCAATTCGTACACGAATGTCGGCGGTCACATCTCCACTTACGCTTCGAGCGCGACGCTTTACGAAGTCGCCTACAACCATTTCTTCCGTGGAGGCGACGGCGAACGGCCGGCCGACATGATTTACTTCCAAGGCCACGCGACGCCCGGCAATTACGCGCGCGCGTATTTGGAGCGGCGTCTTGATGAGCAGCAGTTGCAGAATTTCCGCCAGGAACTTTCGGAAGGCGGCGGGCTTTCTTCGTATCCGCATCCATATCTGATGCCGGACTTCTGGCAGTTCCCGACAGTATCGATGGGCCTCGGCCCAATCATGTCGATCTACCAGGCGCGCTTCAATCGCTACATGCAGGCGCGCGGGTTCGTGAAATGGGAGCACGAGCCGAAAGTATGGGCTTTCGTCGGCGACGGTGAAACGGACGAACCGGAAACTCTCGGCCAACTTGCGCTCGCGGCGCGCGAGAATCTCGACAACCTCGTGTGGGTCGTAAACTGCAATTTGCAGCGTCTCGACGGCCCGGTGCGCGGCAACGGGAAAATCATTCAAGAGTTGGAGGGCGTGTTCCGTGGCGCGGGCTGGAATGTCATCAAAGTGATTTGGGGCACGGACTGGGATGACTTGTTGAAGGCCGACACGAGCGGGCTCCTGCTGAAGCGCATGGAGGAAACCGTCGATGGCGAGTTCCAGAAATACTCCGTCGAGCCAGGCAGCTACACGCGCAAACATTTTTTCGGTAAATATCCCGAGCTGTTGAAACTCGTGAATCATCTGACCGACGATCAGATTCGCAAGTTGTTGCGTGGTGGTCATGACACGCGCAAGATGTACGCCGCCTACAAGGCGGCGATGGATCACAAGGGCGGCCCGACGGTGATTCTCGCGAAGACGATCAAGGGCTACGGACTCGGCGAAGCCGGCGAGGGCCGCAACATCACGCACCAGCAAAAAAAGCTGAACGAAAAAGAACTCCGCGAATTTCGCGCACGTTTCGAGATTCCCGTCAGCGACGAGGAAATTGCCGAGATGCCGTTCTATCGCCCGCCGCTCGACAGCGCGGAGATGAAGTATCTGCTCGAGCGACGCAAAGCCCTGGGTGGCTTCGTGCCCAAGCGGGTCGTCAAAGCCGAAGCGCTCCAAATTCCGCCGCTCGAAAAGCTCGCCAGTTTTCTGAAAGGCACGGGCAAGAGCGAAGTCTCGACGACGAAAGCGTTCGTGCAGTTGTTGAGTTCTCTGCTGCGCGACAAAACCATCGGGCGAAACATCGTCCCAATCATCCCCGACGAAGCGCGCACGTTCGGCATGGACGGCTTGTTCCGCGAGATCGGCATCTACTCGCCGAAGGGCCAGCTTTACGAGCCGGTGGACAAAGCGTCACTGCTCTACTACCACGAAGCGAAGGACGGCCAGATTCTCGAAGAAGGAATCAACGAAGCCGGCTCGATGGCGTCGTTCCTCGCGGCGGGCACTGCCTACGCGAACTACGGCGTCCACATGATTCCGTTCTTCATCTACTACTCGATGTTCGGCTTCCAGCGCGTGGGCGATCAGATCTGGCTCGCGGGCGACATTCGCGCGAAAGGCTTTCTGCTCGGTGCGACGTCAGGCCGCACCACGCTCAATGGCGAAGGTCTCCAACATCAGGACGGCCACAGTCTGTTGCACGCGAGCACGGTGCCGAACCTCGTGGCCTACGATCCGGCGTTTGGCTACGAGATTGCGGTGATCGTTCAGGATGGGATGCGCCGCATGTATCAGGCAGGCGAGGATATTTTTTATTACCTCACGCTGCACAACGAAAACCTCGCGATGCCTGCCATGCCGCCGGGAGTTGAAGCCGGCATTCTCAAAGGTCTTTACAAATTCAAACCCGGTCCCGACGGCCTGAAGCACAAGGCGCAAATTTTTGGCAGCGGCTCCATCATTCTTTCCGCGCTCAAGGCGCAGGAAATTCTCGCGGAACGCTACGCCGTGTCGGCGGACGTGTGGAGCGCGACGAGCTACAAGCAATTGCGCAACGACGCGTTGGGCTGCCAGCGCTGGAACATGCTTCATCCCACGGCCACGCCGCAGAAATCGTATCTGGAGGAAACACTCGCGAAGGAAAATGGAGTGTTCGTCGCGGTGTCCGACAACATGAAGGCCGTGGCCGATCAGATCGCTCCGTGGGTTCCGGGCGGTTTGATGACGCTGGGCACCGATGGCTTCGGCCGCAGCGACACGCGCGCGAACCTCCGCCGCTTCTTTGAGGTCGATGCCGAATCCACCGTCATCGCGACGCTCTATGCGCTCTCGCGCAAAGGCGCGGTGCCGGCGAGGCTCGTCGAACAGGCAATGAAGGATCTCAAAGTAAATCCAGAAAAAGCGTTTGCCGTTTGCGTTTAGCAAACCGCCGGCAAGAGTCTTGGGCGCGACCGAGAGACTCAAACCCTTCGATGCCCCGTTGCTGCGCGACTTAAGAGGTGTTCCAGTAACTCTGAGTCCTATATCAACAACGGAGCAATCGAAGGGCAAATTATCCGGGCGTCCTATGGCCTTGATCAACCGGTTCAAGTCCCAATCTTTCCGACTCTCCGATTCCCACCGACAACCTGAGTGCCCATTATGCAGGTATCCGCCTGGGCACCGGAGAAATCGAAAGAAAGCAAAGTTCGCCTCAGGTTGAGGCAAGACAAATCAACTCACCGCGGTCGTTGCGTACGTAGATGCGCTGATTGCCATAGACCGGCGTAGTCCAGCAAGTTTTACTGAGCACCTGTCGGCGCGAAATCTCGCTGTAGCCATCGGACGCGGCCTTGATGCTGATGAGTTCACCGTTTTCTGTGAACGCCAGCACGGTCTTGCCGATGCCGATGGTCGTGCCATACGCGAAGTCAGCCTGCGCCCACTTGACCTTGCCGTCTTCGACGTTCACCGCCACCAACCGGCTCGGCGAACCCTGCTTGCCATCGATGCCATAGAGGACTCCGCCCAAGACAACGCTGTTGTTCATCGCGTTCTTGATGTCGGTGCTTGCCCAAATCGAGGTCAACTTCTGGCCGTCAAATCCGACCATCTCGGAGCTCGTGTTGCCGGAAATGAAAACGCGATTGCCCTTCGCGAGCACAATCGGCGTGGACGCCACCATGTCGAACATCGCTTTGAACGGATGCCGTGCGATTTCTTCGCCGTCTTTGCCGGTGAGAATACTTAGACCCTTGCCGTCGAGAGCCGCGATGAATTTTTCCCCCTCGCGCTCGAAAACGACCGCCGTAGTGTAGCCTTCGAAATATTGGTTTTTGGAAGTCCAAAGGGTTTTGCCCGTCGCCAAATCAAACGCGGCCACTTTTCCGGCGGTGAAGATCACGCGGCCATCGTCAATGACTGCCGAACTGGCAAAGCCCCACCTTGGCAGCTTGATACCCATCGCTTCCACGAGGTTTGCCTGCCAGATCTTGCTTCCCTTTGCAGCATCAAGGCAATACGCCTGCCCGTCCTTGCTCAAGGTGAACACCTTGCTGCCGAACACGGTGGGTGTGGCGTTCGGGCCGCCAGGGTGCATGTTCGGTAGCAACTGGGCATCGTAGGCGTGTTTCCAGACTGCCTCCCCGGTGTTCGCGTCGAAGCAGTAAACTGTTTCTTGCGCTTTCTCATCATGGCCCACGGTGAAGGCGCGGTCGCCTGCCACGACCACGGCGGAGTAGCCGCGACCGACGTTGGCCTTCCACGCGACTTTCCATTTCGACAAGTCCGCGCTGAATTGCTCGCCCGCCGGCGCGATGTTGTCACCATTGGGTCCGAGCCAGTGCGGCCAGTCGCCGGCTTGCGCGCGATGCGCGGAACACACCGAAGCGAGTGCCAGCGCCAGAACGATGGCAGGAGGCGTCAATTGATTGGATTTTTTCATGTTGAATGCGTTTATCGTTTTGTGTGGATTGATTCTTCCTAAATGTCCTATTTCTTCGACTGCTTCTTCTTCGATGATAGGGCGGCTTTCGTCGGCGGATTCACCTTCATCGCCGTGGCCTGTTTCACTTCGGGATGATTGAGCAAATAGGCCCGGCGCTCTTGGACGAAATTCTTGATGCCAATCGTGCGGCCCGCGCCAAAACCGCCTTCGATCACGGTGTCATCGTTCACTCCCTGCTTGAAAGACGCGAACGAATAGAGCTTGTGCGTGTCGGCTTTCACGTCATCGGCAATCAACGCCTGCCAACGTTCGGCGACCGGCCCCAGCTTTGCCCAATCAAGCGAGTCTTGCGCAATCGTCCTGAGGTAGCCGAGGTAGCGGGCGCGCAGCGAAGGCACCGCGAGTAATTTGCTCAACAGAGGTTTCCCCGCCTCGTTACTCCCGGTCAACGGATCGAGTTCCACACCTTTAACCTGGCCCGCGCCGCCCCAACCAGGCCCTTCGGGTTCTCGAAACGTCTCGTTCGCGTCGTGCGGAAAAATATGGAACCGCCCCTTCTCATCTTCGTAAATACTGTAATCGCTCGTGCGGATCCAGTAGCCGTCGTTGTTGATGAACGCGTTTTCCAGCGCGAGGAATTTGAGCGCGCCGTCAATTTCGAGCAGCGGCGTCAATGCTTCTTCCAATTTGTCCGGCGGCGTCTGGTTCAACACCCGGCACAGCCGGATCAAATCAGTCCACGCCTTTGGGTCATCCTTCGATTTGATTTCATAGATGCGTTTGTATTCGGCCGCATCCTCGCCGAGATAGCCCAGGCCGCCGCGAGCACGCGGACTTCCCGGCACCTTCCAGCGCGCGCCTTTGGCCGAATCAAACCAGTCGGCGATGAACTCTTTGTTAAATTCCTGCGAATTGATATAGACGCCCCAACTCTCGCCGTTGATGACGACACGCATGTAGTTTGCCTGGGGCGCGGGGAGGTATTGACGGGCGACGTAATTGTAGAGGGCCGAACGCAGGAAAGTGGGATCGATGTGGGCGTTGAGCAAATCCAAACTCCGGTAACCGTGGAGCCGCTGATTCTTGTTCACAAAATTCAGCGAAACACTCAACGACCGCTTGTAGCCGGGACCAACCGTGAAGAAAGACGACGCGCCGCGAAAATGCACACCCACTTCACTCAAACTCTTGCCATCAATGGTCATCTTCGCCGGCACCTCGACATCCGTGTGATAAAAATCCGCGAGTTCCTTCTCCCAATCCGGGCTTTCAAATTCCAGGAAGAGCGTCCGCAATGTCAGCTCGTCGTAAAGCGGCGCGTCCGGAAAATTTTTCACCTCGGCAGGCGAAAGCTTCGGCCCGGCGGGCGGCGGCGGCTGGCTCGGTCCCCTGCCCCGCATCCCCGGCCCGCGCATTCCGCGACCTTCGGCCCGTTCCTTGGCCAGCCATTCGCGCGCGGCTTTGCGCTCTTCGAGGTTGAGCCGCTTGTCGCCGTCCTTGTCGAACTGCTTCACCAGTTGCGGCTTCTCGCGCACTCCACCGAAACCGCCGGGGCCGCCTCCTCGCGCACGCGGCGGTTGCTCCTGCGCCAAAGACGAAATCGCGACGCTCAGAGCCAGCGCCGCAATCGCGGCGCAAGCTGTTCGCCAAACGAACCGTCCTTCCATTGACCATTTCATTGTGAATCACCGTTGGCTTGTAACTTCCGCCGGTTCAGAAGCAAGAGACACGAGCGGGCGTGAGTTCGTTACGCATAATCTTCCACTCGCCGCTCTCAAATACCTGAACTTTCAAATCTTGCCTCGTGACGCCGACGCAAAAGGCGTTGCCCGGTTGGAAACGGTTTTGCAAACTCGCCGCATGGCTGAAAACATTTCACCTCTTTCGCATGGCGAGTTGCTGCAACTCAAACGCTGGAACACGCCGACCATTTACAACGGCTGGGAGCAAATCACGAAACACGACCGCACTCGCGACGGCATCAATCTCGAAGAAACCCGCGACTTCATGCCGCAGATGGGCCCGATGGTGGGTTACGCGGTCACGGTCGTCATCGAACCAAGCAATCCGGCGCACCGCGCAGCGAATCTCAATGCCGCGAGCGAATATCGCCGCTACGTTGCGAGCGTGCCGGGGCCGAAAATCGTCGTCGTCCAGGATCTCGACAAGCCGCGCGTCATCGGTTCGCTCTGGGGCGAAGTGAACAGCAACACTCATCGCGCGCTCGGCTGCGTCGGCACAATCACGGACGGCGCGATCCGCGATCTCGACGAGATGACCAACGCCGGGTTCAAGGCGCTCGCGCGGCGGCTCTGCGTCGGCCACGCCCACGTCGTGCCCGTGCGCTGGAACTGCGCGGTCGAGGTCTTCGGCCAGCGCATCACGCCGGGCCAGTTGATCCACGCGGATAAACATGGCTTCCTCGCCGTGCCCGCCGAAGACGTGCCGCGCCTGCTCGACGCCGCTCGCTTCATGGACACCAATGAATGCGATACCGTCATTGCCGCCGCCCGCAGTTGTGCCGGACTTTCCAGTGACGAAGCGCTGCGCCAACTCGCCGAAGCGGGAGCCGCGTTCAATCGCGCCGCCCGCGAGCATTTCGGAAAGGCAGGCGAGCACTGAGTGGCTAAACCCGAAAACCGAAGTTGGCCGCAAGAGAACGCAGAGAGCACAAAGAAAGATGGACTGATTCTGCTGGAGCATGACGGACAAATTTTTACCCGCCGAAATAACTACTCGGCTCCGCTCTTTGCGCTCTTTGCGGCAATTCAATTTCGGAATTCGGGCTAATTAATCTGAAGTTCATCGTTTCGCCTCGCCAAGCCAGTTCAACAACACGGTGATATTTTCGAAGCCGGGCGAAGGCGCATCAAGGGCGAAGAGGAAGCGCTGGCCATCGCGCGAAACGTCGTAGCCTTCGATCGGGGATTTGACGTTGGCGGGCCGGCGAAAGAGGGCCTTGGGCACGCCGAGTTTTATGACTCCCGAGTCGTCGGTCTTGATTTCCACGGACATCAGCGTGCGCTCCGGATCGAGGAAGAAGAGTTCCTTGCCATTCGGGTTCCACACCGGCATCTCGCCGCCGTCGCGCGACACGAGGACGCGCGACCCGCCTTTGGGAAAAGGCTGCACATATACTTGGGCACGACCGGACTCTTCCGAGTTGTAGGCGATCCATCGTGCATCGGGCGAAAAACTGGCATTTTTTTCATCTGCTTCTGTGCGAATCAACGGTTGCGGATGGGAAGGATCATCGAGCGAAATTAACCAGATATCCCAGCCATTCTTCTCGGTGACTTGCTGGAAGAGCACATGCCGGCCGTCGCTCGACCAGTCGGACGGACGCTTGTCGTCAGTAGCAGTTCGGTAGATGGGTTGTTCTGGTGTCGTTCGATCCGCGCGTCGGCGATACAAATTGAACATCGTGAATTCGTCGGAATCATAAATAATTTCCGAACCATCCGGCGACCAAACCGCCATCTGCGCATTGCGGAGAAAGGTCAAACGATCTTCAGTCCCGGTCGCAGCACCGACTTGCCATAAATTCCACGTACCCGCCCGGCGATCGAACTTCGCTACGGCCACGGATTGTTCGTCCGGGGAAAGTCTGAAAAACCTCAGCATCATCGGTGGGCCGAGTGGGCCGGCGGGCTGGCCCGTGCGATCGAGCCACGTCAATTGGCGCGGGGAATATGGATCCGCTTTGTAGGCCAGGATTCCATTGCGGGAACAAGTCGCCTTCGCCTCCGAATCTTGCGAAATGTAAGCGACCGAATCAGTCACCATGCGAGGTGCTCCGGCGAAGGCGAGTTGCTTTGCGTCGAACGTCTGGACATAAAGCGCGCCGCCACGAGCGAAAAGAACCTGATCCAGATCCAGCCAGCCGACGAGCGCGTCCGCTTGAATCAACCGCCGCCGAGTTTCCTTGGAATCCAGTGCGCCCACCCAGATGAACGAGGACTCTGGTTGCGTGCATCGGACTAGGAAGAGGAAGTGGCGGCCGTCCGGAAGAAAGTGAGGCCAGAGATGAACGCCTTCGTGTTCAGCGGTGTTCAGCGTCGTGAGTGGCGAAACTTCTCCTCCTTCGGCGGACACGCGGAACAGCCCCGTGCCCCAGAATTCTGTGAACACGATCACGCCGTCTTTGTTCCAGGTGCCTCGCCTGCTCGGGCGGTGCAAATCTCCCGCGGGCGACCTCCGCTCACAGGAGCAGCCTTGAGCT
>JACPZS010000181.1 GCA_016195385.1 Verrucomicrobiota bacterium | reverse complement strand
GGAGGAGTGGCGTGCTGGCACCAATCCCACCAACGCCCTTTCCGTGCTGCGCCTGCTCAACCCCGCCCCCGGTGCGCCCGGCGTGATCGTGAGTTGGCCAAGCGTGAGTGGTCTGAATTACTTCCTTGAGCGCAGCACCCACTTGAGAGCGCAGCCCTCTTTCCTTCCTCTCGCCACCGACATCGTCGGACAGGCAGGCACGACCACTTTCACAGACACCAATGCTCTCGGTGCCGGACCTTTCTTCTACCGCGTCGGGGTGCGGGAATAACGAACCACGAGTCGATGTCTTCTTTCTTTCAATGGCTCCGGGCGTTCCTTAAAACTTGGTGACGAGCGGCAGAGCGACTTTGACCTTTTTTCAAAAAACAATTGCGGTTGTTACTGGCGGGGCGTCTGGCATTGGCCAGGCGCTTTGCGAGGAGTTGGCTCGCAACGGCGCGACGATTGTTGTCGCGGACATCGATGCCCATAGGGCGCAGCAGGTCGCATCCGCAATCGCAAGCCAGGGCGGGCGGGCGGAGTCCGCGGAGGTCGATGTAGCGAACGCGAAGCAAATGGAAACGCTGGCTGACCAAACGGTCGCGCGCCATGGCCGGCTCGACTACTTCTTCAACAATGCGGGCTTTGGCGTGGTTGGTGAACTGCGCGATTTGACGCCCGAACACTGGCGGCGTCTGGTGGACGTGAACATCCTGGGTGTCGTGCATGGCACGATGGCCGCCTATACCGTTATGGTCCGGCAAGGCTCCGGTCATATCGTCAACGTGGCGTCGTTGGGTGGCCTCATGCCCACGCCAGTCATGACGCCTTATAGCACGACGAAATGGGCCGTGGTCGGCTTCTCGACTTCGCTGCGAATGGAAGCGGCGAGCCTCGGCGTGAAGATAAGTGTGGCCTGCCCCAGCATCGTTCGCACGAACTTTCCGGATCGGGCCGCGTACGTGCAGGTCAATAAAGAGGCCTACCTGAAGCGGCTGCCCTGGCGCTTCATGATGGAGCCGGCGGACGCGGCGCGGGCGATTCTGCGCGGGGTCGTGCGGAATCAGGCCATCATCGTTTGCCCCTGGCATGGACGGTTACTCTGGTGGTGCCAGCGGCACGTCCCCTGGTTGCTGGCACCCCTATGGCGCATGACCGTCCGAGAGTGGCGCACCCTGCGCCTGGAGAACTGATCTGTCAGCGAGCGCATGGTCTTGCCCGATTTGGTGGACAGGTTGCCGGCTATGGATTCTCTCCCTGAAGCTCGTAGCAGTGGATGTGCGTCCGCTCATTATTCTCCACCAGTGATTCAGAGCCGACTCACGTCGGCGGCTATTTTTGAATGAGCAGCCGGTTTCCGTCCGCCACGGCAAGGTTGAGGACCGTTGAGACAAGCTCGCTGACCATCAGGACAACGCCGATTCCCGTTCTGGTTCAGTCGATGACCGTGATCGCAAGCTTGATAACCTCACCAACTCTAGTGCGGACCAAAGTTCCGCCGAGGGCGCGGCACAAACCGCCACGAGCACGTGTGATACAGCGCACAAGGAGTTGATGAGTTGGATGAGCAAATTCCGACGCATCGCGAAAATCGCATTGCGCGGCCAGACCGGCCTGCGGACCAGGCTGGCGTTCTGAATCGCACCAGGTTGCGACAGGCTGGCGAGCTAAAGTTTTTTCAGATGGATGCTCCCGCCGCTCGTGCGCAGCGTGAGGTTTGGCCCGCCGGCGTTGAGTTTGCCGTGAAGCGACGATGACTTGTGCTCGCCTTGAACGGTGACCGGTAGATCGGTGACGACTCGGCCTCCGCTCGTTTTCGCGTCGAGATTGAAGCCGAGGTTGTCCGCGAGATAAACGTTGATATTACCGCCGGAAGTTTCGCCGCGACAATCGCCTTTTGGCTGCGCGCTCAAACGAAAAGTGATTGACCCGCCCGACGTGGAGGCATCGACCGCCCCCGCTGCGGATTCGATTTCAATGTCGCCCCCGGCCGTGTGGGCGGCGACTTCCGCCGTCGCTTTTTCGATCCGGATCGAACCGCCCGACGTGCGCGCGTCGAGTTTGCTGACGCTCTCGCCGACGCGGATGTTGCCGCCGGAAGTTTTCAAGCGCGCGTCTGCGGAAGCTTTGGTGATGCGGATCGAGCCGCCCGAAGTTTCCGCGTCCAATTTGCCGCCCGCCTCGACGACTTCGATGCTGCCCCCGGACGACTTGCCCCACACCGGTCCCTGGACGCGGCCAAACCGCAGGTTCCCGCCCGAGGTTTCCCCGCGCAGCTTGCCCGTCAAATCCGCCACCGTGATCGAGCCGCCGGCCGTTTTCAGATCGAGGTTGAACTTTCGTGGCACGTTGATGACGTAGCGCACCTGAAACTGCCGCCAAAGATCGTTCCACATGCTCTTCAACTTGGGCTGGTTGTCGGCACGAATCTCGATGTCGTTGCCCCTCTGGCTGAACGTGACTTCGTGATTCTTGAAAATGTCCGCCGCTTTCCCGGCTTTGGCATGCTTCACGGTGCGGATGACTTCAACTTCGATTTTGTCGCCGTCCGTCGTGCCCACTTCGACTGAGCCGCGATCCGCACGCAACAAAAGCTGGCCTTCGCCCGTAACGGTGAAAGATTTCTTGATGCGATCTTCGGTGTCGGCGCGCAAGGTCGGAACCGTCAGGAGAAACGCCGTGACGCTCAGGAGCATCATCCGGCGAATTGTGATTGGAATAGTCTTCATGAGGTTGACCGATTGAAAGGGAACGCGAATTGAGCACGCCGCACTCGCGGTCAAAGGTTGTTCAAATAAATGCTGCCACTGTTCGCTTGAAGGACGAGCGCGGCGCCGCCGCCGTTGATTTTGCCGTGCATCACGCCGCGCTTTTGCTCGCCGTGCACCGTCAACGTCACGGGCATTTCGGTGACAACCTTCCCGGCGCTGGCGCGGGCGTTCAGATCGAAGGCCGCCGCGCGTGGCAGGCGCAGGCGGATGTCGCCTCCCGCCGTTTCAAAGCGGCAGTCGCCCGTGGCGCGGGCCAATAAATTGGCGGTGATCGCGCCGCTAAACGTGTTTGCCTCGATCGGGCCGGCGGCTTCGTGAATTTCGATGTTGCCGCCGGAATTTTTGGCGGACACGCGGGCCTGGGCTTTTTGAATCCGGATCGTGCCGCTATAGGTCTGAGCGATGATTTCGCCGGCGCTTTCGCCGATAATGACGTCCCCGCCCGAAGTCTTCGCGTCCGTCTGGCCGCCGCATTTTTTCACGCGCACGGAACCGCTGTAGGTTTGCGCCACGATATCCCCGCCCGCTTCGCCGATGGAAATTTCGCCACCGGAATTTTTCGCGGTCACGCGACCCCGCGCGGTACCAATGATGATTTTGCCGCTGTAGGTTTGCGCGTTGACGTCGCCACCACCGGCGTCCAGCACCACGTCCCCGCCCGAGGTCTTTGCTTCGACCGCGCCCTTCACATTGCCCAGCCGCACCGAGCCGCTGTAAGTCTGTGCGAAAAGATCATCGCCGGCGTCCTCGATGTTGAGGTTCCCGCCGGAAGTGCGCGCATCGACTTTGCCGCCGGCTTTTTTCAGATTGATCGAGCCGCTGTAGGTCTGGGCGCGCACGCCGCCGGCGACATCACCGATGTCGATGTTGCCACCGGACGTGTTCAATTCAGCCGAGCCGGAAGTGCCCGCCAGGTAAATGCCGCCGGAATAGGTCTTGCCCCAGACTGCGCCTTCGATGCGACCGAAGCGCAAGTTGCCGCCGGAAGTTTCGCTCCGCGCTTCGCCCGCGAGATCGCCCACGCTCACCACGCCCGCGAAGGTTTTGAGATCAACGTTGAATTTGCGCGGCACCGTGACTTGGTAACGAACCTCGAAATTTTTCACGGCCTTGCCACCGAGGTGAACCCGCGCCCGGAGGGGGATGAGCCGGCGCAGCCACGACACGCGACGGGGCTTGCCGCCCGCCGGCTCGTCCGAGACGTCGCTCCGATTCTTCGCCGTCACCGTTACGATGTCGCCGTCCTGGTTGAACGTCACTTCGTGTTCGGCGAAAATTTCGTCGGCCTTCTGTTGGCTGGTTTCCCGCACGGTGCGCCACACGCGGACTTCGACCTTGTCGGCAGCGGTGGTAGTCACGTCAATCGCGCCCCGATCGGCGCGGATGACCAGTTTGCCACCGGGATTGACCGGAAATGATTGATCGAGGTTGCGGGTGAACTCGGCGGCGTTCACGCTGGCCAGCCCGAGCAACAAGGCGGCGGGCAGGCCGCGGAGCATCGTGGACATCAGTGTTCGCTTCATGGTGCTTGGTTGGATCGAAGTCTGGCTGGTTTTGTTCAATCTTAATGTTCAGCCGAAGTTGGCGGCGCTGTTTCAATTACACGGCCCGCGCTGCTGGGTTTCAACAAATCGAGCAAGCTTGATTTTCAAATCCCCGGCCTGTGCGATGAGCGAACTTAGCAACACGCGAGCGAAGGGCAGGGGCCGGGCGGAAACAGGCGAAGCATTTGCGTGAACCGGAGGATTGAACTCCCGCATGTCAACGCTTCGCGGTCCAAGTGCCCTCATATTCGCCGAGTGTGACCGTGCCTTTCATGGCGTTCGCCCCGTCAGCTTTGCCTTTGTAGGTGCAGGTGAACGATTGGCTTTGAAGCTCGGCATGGAAAGTCCATTTAACTTCATCGCCTTTGACGCTGCCGTTCAATTCCGCTTCGCCAAGCTGGCCCTTGTAGGAGCCGATCAAATTGTTTCCCGCTTGAATGAAATTGAATGCAGGCGAACCGCTTCCGGCCGAAGTCTCGACTGCAAAATTCCATTTGCCGGTGAGGTTGACCGTGGGAGGATCCTTTTTGACTTCGAGATTTTGCATGATGTCCGCAGGTGTTACCGAGGACTGCACGCCGTTGGCCGGGACTTCGGCCTTCGCGATCCACAGCAGCGCGTTGAGGACGACTTTGCGAAAGTTGTCGTTCGACCAGTTGACGTGCTTGTGGCCGCCAGTGAAACCGAAGCCGCGTCCGCCGTCCGGACGCTCGAAGGCCCACATCATCGTTTCCTTGCGGCCCGAAGCATCGACTATGTGCTGATACGGACCGGCGGGATAAACATACGGCCCTTTGCGAACTTGATCCGAAGGCGTGGCGACGAGAATCGGCGTGACGCCCTGCATGTCCGGACGCCAGCGCATGTTGAAATACCATTCGTCCACGAGCGCGAATGGTTTCACGCCGCGCGTGATCGGATGATTGGGAAAAGAATTAAACTCCGGTTTCCACATCGGGTTCACCGAAAACTGATGCTCATAGTAGCCGCCGATCCAGCGCTGCATCATCTCGCCAGATTCGCCTTTGAGCACTTCCACGCCGTAATGCGCGCAGCCGAGGCCCACACCTTTTTTCACGAGCGCGTCGATGGTCTTGGCGTGGTCGCCTTGCATCGCGGGATGGCCGCCGCCGCCGTCGGCGTAAATCAGCACCGCGTCTGCGCCATCAAAGGCGCTGTCGTTCGCCGGCCAGCCATCGAAGTGCGCCTCGGCTTTGATACCTGGCACGCCGTCGAGGCATTTTTTGAGCAATATCGTGCCGGCGCGGAATTCATGATCGCCGGGGCCGTGACTGATTTTACCGGCGATGAGGACAATCTTTTTGTCGGCAGCGCTTGCGAACGTGACAAAAAAATCGAGCGCGGCAACAAGCGCTGCAACGAGAACAAGTTTTTTCATTTGGCTCCGGAGGTTGGACTGACAAACGGTTCGGCGACGGCGGATTGCGGCTTGGCGGCGGATTTTCTCTCGCCTTTCTCGCTAAGATTCTCCTTCAAGTCGGCGTCGGTGAGGTGACTCGCAACTCCGCTCTCCGGCACTTCCATTTTGGCTGACCAAAGAATCGCATTGAGGACGACCTTGCGAAAATTTTCATCGCCCCAGTTGCGATGGAAATGGCCGCCAGTGAAGCCAAAGCCGCGTCCGCCGTCGGCACGTTCCGTGGCCCACATGAGATGCTGCGACTCGGCGGAGCGCATTGCGCGACGCACTTCGGGATTGCCGCTGTGCGATCCGTCGGGCCGGTCGAGCGTGTTCAAGGGCGGCAGCGCCGAAAGAATCGGCGTGACGCCTTTCATGCCTTCCGGGAAGCGCATGTGATAATACCACTCGTCGTTGACGATCAATGGCATCACGCCGCGAGTGATCGGGTGCCGGGGAAATTGCTGGATGTTTGCCGTCCACGTCGGGTTCACCGACCAGTGCATCTCGAAGTAGCCGCCGATCCATTGCAAAAATTCCGCGCCGCCTTTTTCTTTCGGCACCTCGACTGCGTAATGCGCGCAGCCGAGGCCGACGCCACGCTGCATCATGGCGCCGAGTTTTGACAAATGGTCGCCCTGGATCGCGAGATGGCCGCTGCCACCGTCGCAGTAAATGAAAATCGCATCCGCGCCGCCGAAGATGCTTTCATCCTTGGGCCAGCCGGCGCTGAAGAAGGCTTTGACGTTCGGAACCTGGTCGAGACATTTTTTCAACAGCAGGCAGCCCGCTTTGAATTCGTGCTCGCCCGCGCCGTGGCTGTCAGGGCCGGCGAGGAGGACAATTTTCTTCTCGGCGCCGAAAACCGACAACGACGCGAGCCACAGTCCCAACAAGCAAGTTTGGAAAATTTTCACGAGAAGTTTGATTGGTTGCGGTGCGAACTATTTCTTCCGATACGCGACGAACAGGCGCTGCGAATCGGCGGGCGCGGTATAATCCGAAGGCCGGGGCGCGCCGTTCAATCCGTAGCAAGCGCGCAAGCCATCGCTGGTGAATTCGTAGATGGCCGGAATTTTCTCCCCTTTTTCATTCACGAGATCCAGTGATTTGAGATTGCCTGAGTCGTTCAACGAAAATGTTCCGCTGTCGCCGCCGCCTGACCACACCGAGCGATAGGTCTTGTCCGTGAACGTGGTTTCGACCGCGTCGAGTTGATCTTTGTCCACCTTTTCGCCGTTCATGATGATTTCCGCCGCTGCCCACGTGCCTTTGAATTTTTCCAAATCACTCGCGGCGGTTTCTTTCGCGCCGAGTGATTTGAGCCGGAGGTTTTTGAATTGAACCGTCATTGGGTCGCCTTGGTGTAGTTGCAGCGCGAGGATGCCGGACTTGGCGGCCTTGTCGGCTTGATCGTCCACGACATCGACGGTCACGCGGCCGTTGATGATGTGCGTGAGGTGATTGCCGCGCGCGAGCACGACATAATCATTCCAGTCTTCTTTTTTGATCATCGCTTGAATGTCCTCGGATTTGCCGACGGAGCCGACGACGCGAATTTTTCCGTCGGGTTGAATCCAAGTCATCTGCCCGCGCTGGGCGAGGATGCCGCGCCCGCCTTCTTCGTACAAGATTCCAGAATAAGTTGTGCCCGCTTCGAAGTCGGCCTGGTAGCCATTGATGACCCAGTTGCCGCGATCCTTGCTCCGATACTGAATTCCCGAATTGCCGAAGCCTTTCGTGCCGTTCGGAACAATTTTGAAAGAAAGCCGCAATTCAAAATTGTCCACGGTGCCGCCTTTCCAAATCAGAAATGTGTTCCCCTTCGTCGGATTTTCGGCGGTGGTCTGGCCCGTAATGGTGCCGTCTTTCACCGACCAAAACTTGGGATTGCCATCCCAGCCGTTCAAGTCGGTGCCGTTGAAGATGGATTTAAACCCCGTTTCGTCATCAGCGGCGCGGAGCGCAAGACTGGAAGCGATGATTACTGCGCCGGAGACGAGCACAGCCAAAGTGCTGAAAATAGTTTTCATATAATTTTGAGACGCTCCGAGACAACCAGACCCGCCCGATCTCGGCAAACCAATTTTGGATCTGATGCGTGAGGCGCGCGGAAAACTGTGCGCTTCGTGGGCAAGCAAACTCGTCCGGCGCGTACGCGATATGCGCGACTTGCCGCAGCCAATACTGACTCCGTGGGCGCGAGCACTCAACTCAGTCAAGTGGCCTGCCGATAGTGCGGAACAACTTTGCGCCGGATCGCGCTTGATCGAGCGAGTGTGCGCATGGACATATTACCAGCACGAAGTCGAACAACGATGATGCGTCATTTTACACGTGGTTTGCCATGTTTGTTGTTGGTGGTGGGCATGGCTGGTTACAGCAGCGCACCAGTGACGGTGCCCGCAATCGCCCCGCCTGCCGCAGTGGCTGCCACACGGCTTGTCTCCCCTGCGGCGGCCCCGCGCAACCTCGGCCTGGCTGCTTCGACTCAACTTTACTCCATCGGTGACCCGACGGATGAGGAACAACTTTACCTCGAATATATCAACCGGTCGCGTGCCAACCCGCTCGCTGAAGCCACGCGGCTCGTCGGGGTCACTGATCCAGTCGTGCGCGACAACTACGATTTTTTCCAAGTGGATCTGAACCTTTTGGTGGCGCAGTACGCGTTGCTTCCGCCCACGCCACCGTTGTCGTTCAACGCGATCCTGGTTTCGGTCGCCCGGCTGCATTCGCAGGACATGCTCGAAAATAATTTTCAGGATCATTACGGATTCAAAGGCTGCCCGGCGAACAGTCCGGTGTGCGATCCGGCAATCGCGCCCGCCGGCATCACCAATCTCGGATGTTGTCTGCCATTTGATCGGATGACGGCGGCGGGCTACGTCTGGTCGCGCGCGGCGGAGAACGTTTTTGCTTTTGCGAAATCCGCCGAGCATGGGCACGACAGTTTTGAGGTCGATTGGGGCGGCACCGCCGCGACCGGTGGCATGCAGGATCCGCCTGGCCACCGCGACAACATCCACAACCCCGATTACCGAGAGATTGGGATCGGAGTCGTCATTGGCACGAACACCAAAGTGGGGCCGCAGTTGGTCACGCAGAATTTCGGCACCAGCTTTGAAGCCACGCCGCTCGTTACGGGCGTCGCGTATTACGACCTGAATGGAAATGGTTTTTACGATTCCGGCGAAGGCATTGGCGGAGTCAAGGTCACGATTCCAGGGGCCAATTACTACGCCGTCACCGCCAACTCGGGCGGTTACTCGGTGCCGGTGCCGGCTGATGGAAATTACACCGTGACGTTTTCCCTGCCCGGAGCGGGCGACATCTCCAAAGCGGTCTTGGTGAGCCAGAGTCAGAACGTGAAAGTCGATCTTGTGCCGCCGTATCCGCCGCCCGCATTGACGGGTGGGAACGCGGCGTACCTGAACAACAACAATTTCTACAACTTCACTCCAGTCGGCGGCGCGACAGCCTATCAATGGCAGCAAACGACGCGTGTCTCGTGGACGATGCCCGAAGGCGCCGAAACAGGCGCGGGCACCGTTACAACGTTCACGACACCCGGTTACGCCATCATCACCAGCGACACGAAGGCAGCGGGCCAGTTCTCTTTCCACCTGACGCAGTTGCCAAACTTTCCCGATGATCAAGTGATTGTGCTTAACCGCAACCTGCGCCTCGGCACGAACAGCGATCTGGTTTTTTACAGCCGGCTTAGTGCGGCGACGACGAATCAAATTGCACGTGCCCAGATTTCCGCTGATGGCGGGCGCAGTTGGCAAACCGTCTGGAGCCAGGTGGGCGAAGGCAAAGGCCACATCGGCGAGGTGGCTTTCACCAAAAAAAACATTTCACTCGCGGCTTTCGCGGGCAAAGTGATTCAAGCGCGCTTCCTCTACGCCACCGACGGCGCATATTTTGTCGGCGCACAGTTGGGCACAGGCTTTTACGTGGACGAGATCATCGTCACCAGTTCGGAAGATTTGACAAGTCCCGTCATCACAGATGCCGGCAACACGACCAATTTTGTATTTACGCCGAAGGTCGCGGGGAATTACGCGTTGCGTGTGCGCGCGCAAGTGTCGGGACGCTGGCTTGATTTTGGCCCGCCGCTTTTGGTTACGGGCAGCGTGGGGGTTCCGGTCACGAGTTTGAAAGTGGCCGATCTTCAGTTTCTCCTGACCGGCCAGATTCAACTCCAATTTGATTTGCTCGCCGGCAACTTCGGCAATTTCCACCTCGAATCCGCGCCGACACCGATCGGGCCTTGGGCGGCAGATCCCACGGCCACGATTCAACCGACGTCTTCCAGCACGCGCTTGCGCATCCTTGGCTCACGCGTCATCGCCAGCCAGCGATACTACCGCGTCACGGTCAACTGACTTCTGCCCGGGTAGCTCATCCAATCAGGCACCCGGTGAAGGCCGCGAAGTCACTTTGCATCGTCATGCACGTACACCGAGTCGCGCAGCAGATTCTTCGTGCCGTCATGCACGGCGTATTTCCCGCCCTTGTAAATGGCGCCGCCTGCGTATTCGCCGGCTTTGTTGATCGCGTAAAAATTCACATCGAATTTGGGTTTGCCGCGCGCACGAAGCAACCGCTTCGCCACCGTCTGCTCGCAGATGCGCCGCAACACGTCCAGAATCGCGGTCTCGGGTTTCATCCCGTGCCGCATGTTTTCGACGACCGTCCGGCTCCCGGAGGAAAGAATTACCGCTTCACCGAAACCCGTCGAGCCGCACGCGCCGACTGCGTTGTCCACGTAAAGCCCCGCGCCGATGATCGGCGAATCGCCCACGCGGCCGGGAATTTTGAAGGCCAGCCCGCTTGTGCTCGTGCAGCCGGATAAATCGCCCTTCTCGTTGAACGTGCAGCAATTGATCGTGCCGGTCGGGCGTTCAAAAAATCCCGCGTGCCGGTCATCATCACCGAGCCAGTTGTCCTCCTTGTTCAAATTGGATCGCCATTTAAGCCATGCTTCGCGCGCCGGCTCCGTGAGCAGATTCTCCTCTTTGAAACCCACGAGCTTCGCAAACTCCAGCGCGCCTGCGCCAACCATGAGGAGGTGATTCGTGCGCTCCATGATTTCCTTGGCGACTTTCGAAGGTGTCTTGATGTTTTGCAGCGCCGCGACCGCGCCCGCGCGGTACGTCGGGCCGTGCATTACACAGGCGTCCAGTTCAACGACTCCGCGTTCGTTCGGCAGGCCGCCGTAGCCGACGCTCATGTCATTGGGATCTTCTTCGACGATGTTTACGCCGGCGATGGCGGCGTCGAGCGTGTCTGCGCCGGACTTGATAAGCTCCATCGCCTTGTCCGTCGCGCGCAAACCGTTCGCGCTGGAGATGGCGACGGGCCGGCCTTTGAGCGGAGCTTTTTCTTGCGCGGAAATTCTGGCGGCCGATGCGGCGAGGCCAGCGGCACCGAGCGCGAGGCCAGTTTGGAAGAATTTCCGACGCGGGAAGCTGGTTGGGTTAGAGTTCATGGTTCGTTGATCGAGTTGAGACTTTGACTTTGAAAGCAAATTAAATTGTCCGGCGAAGCGCGTTCGATGCTCAAGTTTGCCAGCGCACAAATCTATGTCGCCGCGCCTGTATCATCACTGGCGCGACCGCTCAAACCTGCCGGCTCCGGCAGCGCCAGCGACACCACGAGCGCCACAGGAAACAAGCAGCCGGCGTAGAGCAACGCATGCCGGAAATCACCGACCTTCGAGAACAACCCGAAGATCACCGTGCCCGCCGCGGCAAACACTCGCCCGATGTTGTAACAAAAACCCGCGCCCGTTGTGCGCAGGAGCGTCGGAAACAGTGGCGGCAGGTACATCGTGAACAGGCCGAACATGCCGGAAAAAAATCCGACCAGCGGAAACCAGAAATAGACCAGCGCCTCGTGGCTGTGGGGCGCGGCGAAGGTGCCCATCATGGCCACAAAAAAGCCGGCGCACATCGCCGTGATCGTCCGTCGATAGCCGATGACGCGCGCGAGCCAGCCGCAGAAGAAATTTCCGCCGATGGAAACACCGATGACAAGGAAGAACGCCACGCTGGCGAGTTGGTCGCGCTCTTGCGGCGTCCACGCCCGGAGTTCTTCCAGGTTGCGCAGGTGCTGCACATGCCAGAACATGAAGGCCCACCAAGCCGAGAGGGAAGTCGCGCACACTGCAATCGTAAGGAGCGTTGTCCGCCGGATGCCGGGCGCAAACAGATCGAGCACGCCGGGCTGGACGTCACGCGCCTTGTTTTTCGCAGCGTGCCATTCTGCCGGCTCCGGCACTTTGCGGCGAATCCACAACACGAGCAACGCCGGCAGAATCCCGACGAGGAACACCCACTTTGGATCATAAGCTACTCCCATCCTCGTCGTCAGCGCGGCCAGGCCGAACACCGTGCCACACGCGAGCAGCACGCCAATGTTCACGCCCGTCTGGAGCACGGCGGCGATCCACGGCCGCCAAGCACGCGGCCATGTTTCCGCGAGCAGCGCCGAACCGACGGCCCATTCCCCGCCGATGCCCAGCGCGGCCAGGAAACGGAAGATGAGCAACTGCCACCAGGTTTGCGCTGTGAAGGAGAGGCCGGTGAAGCATGCATACGTCAAAATCGTGAGACACAATGCGCGGCTACGTCCGAGCCGGTCGCCGACCAAGCCGAAGAACCCGCCGCCCAACGCCCAGCCGACGAGAAAAGCCGCTTGAATCCAGGAACTTTTTTCCTTCACGAGCGGGTCGGCAGGATTCGCCACGGCAATGATGCCGCTGTGGAAAAGCAATTGTGCGACGAAGGGCGCGGCGACGAGGGTGTAAAGATGCATGTCCAGCCCGTCGAACAGCCAGCCGAGCCACGCGGCGATGCCGGATTTCCATTGCTGGGGTGAAAGATCGCTCAAGCGTGTGGCTTCCGGCGCGGCGCGGAGATCACGATCCTGCGGAGCAATGGTCGGCGGTTCGGGATGCACGGGCAAATTTCTAACGGTTCCCGGTGGCGTTCGCCAGCGGATTTTTGCATTATATTTCGTGCGGAAGATCTGAAGCGTTTTCGACACAAAAGTCGCGGACGCAACTCATGCGAGCGAAGAATGCCATCGGCGTGTTCAATAATCTTGACCTCGTTGCGACCAACTAACTAACGTGGCGAAGTGTTAGGCTCATTTCATGTTTGCGCAACTTAAAGGCCTTTTTTCCAACGATATTGGGATAGACCTCGGGACTGCGAATTCTCTCGTGTATGTGCGAGATCGCGGGATTGTGCTGCGTGAACCTTCCGTCGTGGCCATTCAAGCCGGCACGACCAACGTCCTTGCGGTTGGTGAAGAAGCCAAACGGATGCTCGGACGCACCCCCGGAAACATTGTCGCCATTCGGCCGATGAAAGACGGCGTGATCGCCGATTTCGAGATCACCGAGGCGATGCTCCGGCATTTCATCCAGAAGGTTCATCATCGCAAATTGATTGCTCCCCGCGTCGTGGTCGCGGTCCCGTCGGGCATTACCGAGGTGGAAAAACGCGCGGTGAAGGATTCGGCGACGCACGCCGGCGCCCGCGAGGTCTATTTGATCGAGCAGCCCATGGCTTCGGCCATCGGCGTCGGTCTGCCGGTGCATGAACCGGCTGGCAACATGATCGTGGATATCGGCGGGGGCACGTGTGAAATCGCCATCATTTCCCTGGCCGGAATCGTCTTCAGCCGCAGTCTGCGCGTCGGCGGCGACGAATTTGACGACACGATCATCGCGTACATGAAGCGGGCCTATAATTTAATGATTGGCGAGCGCACCGCGGAGGAGATCAAAATCAAAGTCGGTTCGGCTTTTCCGCTGGAGCAAGAATTAACCCTGGAAGTCAAAGGTCGTGATCTGAGTGCCGGGCTGCCCAAGACGCTGCTCATTCGCTCGGAAGAAATTCGCGACGCCCTGAAGGAACCTCTTTCAAGCATTTTGGAGTCTGTTCGCATTACGCTGGAACGCTGCCCGCCCGAGCTTTCCGCCGACCTGGTGGATCGCGGCATCGTAGTCGCGGGTGGTGGCGCGCTGTTGCGCGGGATCGACCGGTTGATCTCGCAGGAAACCGGTTTGCCGGTTCATATCGCCGAAGATCCTCTCAGCGCCGTCGCTGAAGGGACCGGCCGCGTCTTGCAAGAACTCTCCTTTCTGAAACGAGTCGCCTCCTCCAGCCGCACCTGACTTCCTCTGACGTTCGCCTGCAGTCTTGAACGAAAGAGCATATTGAGACGGTCGCATTATATTGCGCTGACGGCAGTCATTTTACTCGTGATTGTTTTGCTGGCGTTGCCCGGCAAAACCACCGGCCAATTCAAACTCGCGTTGAGCACGTTGTTCCTGCCGCTGTTCGGGCTGGCCGGTGCTGTCCACGACGCGTCCGAACGCGCCAGCAAAAGCCTCATCCCCCGACAGACCCTCGTCACTCAACTCGACCAGCTTCGTCGCGAAAACCAGGTGCTCCGTCTGCAGCTCACTCAAAGCGAAGAAGCGCGCCGCGAGAACGATCAACTCCGTCAACAACTTGGCTTCCAGAAGCAGTCCGCCTGGAAACTGCGCGCGTCTCGCGTCATCGGCCGCGACTCCGCCAATTGGTGGCGCACGCTCAAGATCGATTTCGGCCGGCAGGATGGCGCGCAACTCTTCATGCCTGTGCTGACGGCCGATGGGCTGGTCGGACGCATCTCGGAGCTAGGAATGAATTATTCCCAAGTCGCGCTAGTGGGCGATCCCAACTGCCGCGTCGCGGCGTTCGTGCTCGAGACGCGCGAAAACGGCGTCGTCGGCCCGAGTTCATCCAGCGCCATGGATCACACGTTCGTCGAACTGATTCTTCCCAAATCGTCGGATTTGAAAGTGGGGCACCGTGTGATCACCAGCGGCCAGGGCGGGGTGTTTCCCAAAGGAATTTTGGTGGGCGAGATCCTCGACTTTCGCAACGTGAGCTACGGACTTTATCAGGAGGCGCGCGTCAAACTGGCGGTCAACGCGAACCGGCTCGACGAGGTGTTTGTCAAACTTCCCTGAACGATGAACTGGCTTAACCTCACCGTCATTTTAATCACTGGCTGGCTGATCGTTTTTTGCCAATCGGCACTTCCTGTCTTGAGTCAACTCGTCGGTGCGCAGATCGATCTACTGCCCGCGCTTATGGTCTATGCGAGCCTGGCCTGTGGGGTGCCGGGCGTTCTCTTTCTCGCTTGTGTCGGCGGACTTGGTTTCGACGCGCTTTCAGCGAATCCGCTCGGTGTAAGCGTGGCTTCGCTTTTCGTCGTTGGCATGGTCATCCACTGGCGGCGAGAACTTATCTTGCGGGAGGAGCGTTACGCGCAGCATGTCCTCGGCGCAATGGCGGGGGCTACCGCGCCGTTGATAACTTTGTTCACTCTTTTTTGCGCGGGCGAATCGCCACTCGTCGGCTGGGGAACGCTCTGGCAATTCGCGGTCATGACCGGGAGTGGCGCAATCATCACGCCGATTTTTTTCCACCTGTTCGCCTGGTTTGACCGGCTGCTGAATCATCCCGTGCTGCCCGAGACGAGTTTCCGCGCCGACCGCGAAATCAAGCGCGGCCGCCAATAGCATGTTTGTCATCGATCAGCTCAAGAAAAACGATCGCACGATGCAAGCCGTCGCCATCGGCGTGCTGGCGGGCATCGGGTTGCTGCTCGGTGGCCTTTGGTACGTGCAGGTAATCGCGTCGAAGCGTTACCAGGACAATCTCAAGAATCAGTCGTTTCGCACCGTGCGCATCCCCGCGATCCGCGGGCAGATTTTAGATCGCAATCGCATTCCGCTCGCCGAGAACCGCGCCGCCTTCGACATCAATCTGTATCTCGAAGAACTGCGCGAGCCATTCCGCGCCGCCTACCACAACGAGAAAGCCGGACGCAAACTCAGTCGTGCGCAAATTTTTGAACTCGGCCAGCGCACGCGCTTCCTGGTCGTCAGCAACGTCGTCAATCGACTCAGCAGCGTGCTTGAACAACCCGTGGCCTTTTCAGAGACACAATTTCGTCAGCACTACGATCGCCGGCTCGCGCTGCCTTTGCCCGTGCTGACGAATCTGGGCCCGACGCAGATTGCCCGCTTCCAGGAAAACGCCGGTCGCACGCCCGGACTTGATTTGGAAATTCAGCCGGTGCGGCATTATCCGCACCACTCCACCGCCGCGCATTTGCTCGGCTACCTCCAGCGCACCGAAGGCATCGACGGCGAGGACGAAAACATCGCGTTCCATTATCGGCTGCCCGATTTCAAAGGCGTCGTCGGCCTCGAAGCCTATTTCGACGACGAGTTGCGCGGCACTGCCGGGGTGAAATCCGTGCTCGTCAACAGCCTCGGCTATCGCCAGTCCGAAACGATCATCACGCCCGCCGAGCCGGGGCAGAACGTCGTGCTCACGATTGACTTGCCGTTGCAAAAAGTGGCGGAGAAAGCCCTGCGCTCGCGCAATCCCAACGAGCGCGGCGCGGTCGTCGTGCTCGACGTGCGCAATGGCGACGTCATCGCGCTCGCTTCGAGTCCGGCGCCCGATCCGAATCAATTCATCCCGCGCATCACGCAGGAATATTGGAACGAACTCAACGACCCGAAACAGTTGCCGCTGATCAATCGCGCCACCGGTTCGTATTTCGCCCCCGGATCGATCTTCAAAATCATCGTCGGTCTCGCGGGCCTCGAAGCAGGCTTCATCAACCCGTCGGTGACGCTCACCAATCCCGGCTACATAATGCTCGGGAACCGGCGCATCCGCGACACCGCACCGCCCGGCGACTACGACTTCCATCGTGCGTTCCTCAAATCGAGCAACACTTATTTCATCCAGACGGGGCTGGCGACGGGACTGGATCGCATTCTGGAAATGGGCCGGCGTTTTCATCTCGGCGAACCGACGGAGCTGCCCACGCGCCAGAATGAACGCGGCTTTTTTCCGACGCGGGAATGGATCAACGCCCAGCGCGCTTGCGGAAACCTCTGGACGGAAGGCAACACGGCGAACCTTTGCATCGGGCAGGGACAAATCGCCGTGACGCCATTGCAGATGGCCGTGATGACGGCTGCCGTCGCCAACGGCGGAAAAGTTTTTACACCACGGCTCGTGCAACGGATCGAACCGCAGGAAGGAACAGGCGACGATGTTGCGCCGAGAGATTTTCCCACGAAACTCCGCAATGAACTCAACGTTCAACCTGCGAACCTCGCACTCATCCGGGACGCGATGCGCGCGGACGTGGAGGAGGACGGCACGGGTTGGCGCGCGGCGGTTCCGGGAATGCGCGTGT
>JACPZS010000180.1 GCA_016195385.1 Verrucomicrobiota bacterium | reverse complement strand
TCGAAGTGAGTTGCGCGAGCGATATCGGCACGATGCGTGCCGATCAAACAAAAGTGCGGCAGGTGTTGTTCAATCTGATTAGCAACGCGGCGAAGTTCACGGAGAAGGGGACGATCCGGCTGGTCGTAGGACAGGCGTCGCGCCTGTCTCAGTTATCGACCAGCGCAACGAATTCCTCGGATACTTCCGCATCGGCGGACGTCACTCTGCAAGTCAGAGACAGGCGCGACGCCTGTCCTACGTTGGAGTTCATCATCAGCGACACGGGCATCGGGATGACACCGGAACAGTTGGTAAAACTCTTTCAAGCGTTCACGCAAGCGGATTCGAGCACGAGCAAAAAGTACGGAGGCACAGGACTTGGCCTGGCGTTGTCGCGGAAGTTTTGTCAGATGATGGGCGGCGAACTCACGGTTGCGAGCGAATACGGAAGGGGTTCGACTTTTACAGTGCGGTTGCCGACCGAAACTACGGAGGCGGCAAAATGACGAATAACGAATTCCGAATGACGAAAGAAAGCCGAAGACCGAATTTCAAAATGATCACTGGAGAGGTGAGGCGCCATTTGGTCATTCGTGCCTTCGGATTTCGTTCGTCATTCGGAATTCGTCATTTGGCATTGTCACGCTTCTGGCTCATCGTCCTTCTTCCGTGTCTCTTTCTTGCGTTCCCCTCGCTGAACGCTCAACCGGCGATGACCAATCACGTCCTGTTGCTCGACGGCAAAGGTGCTTACGCCGAGCTGCCGCTGGAGTTGTTTCGAGGGCTGTCGAACGCCACCATCGAGTGCTGGGCACGTTGGGATCATCTCAGCGGCACCCGCCGGGTCTTCAACTACGGTCGTCCCCAGCATGACGTAAGTCTCTACAGTCCGAGCGAACGGCGGCTCGCTTTTGTGATCGGCGATGAGCGCGCGATGCTGCACTCCTTGGAATTGCCGGGTGTGATCAAGCGCGGAGCGTGGGTGCATCTGGCGGCCGTCTCCGGCGCGGGCGGCCTGCGGCTGCTGGTGAACAGCGTCCCGCTGGCGACAGATAAGAATTTCCGCGGCAGTTTTGCCGCCGCGGCACCTGATGGTAAATGCTTTTTAGGGCGCACCGTCACGGAGGCTGATCGCGAGATGACGTTTGCCGGTGCCATCGATGAATTTCGCGTCTGGAATTATGAGCGCACACCGGAGGAAATTCGCCGCGACATGTTTCGCTCCTTGCAACCGGATGAAGCCGGTCTGGTTTTCGCGGCGGATTTTGAACCAAACTCCACGAACGCCGCCCGCGCTCCGACCCTGGCGGTTCAACTCAAAGACGGCGCGGTGATTGCCAGCGCCCCGCGGCCGCCCGAATCAGCTCTGCCAAGACTGCTGGCGGATGCGACGAATCCGGACTTCACCAATTTGAGAGAAGCGGCGGAAGCGCTGCGCGGACAGCCTGATCGATTCGGTCACGTGGGCGAATGGTTCGGGAGGAATCGGCAGACCGCATTGAGTTTTGTCGCCGGGCTGCTGACGGCGTTTTGCGTCATGCACGCCCTGCTCTTCGCGTTTCATCCCGCCGCCCGCGACCATCTTTATTTTGCGTTAATCAGCGGCGTGGCGGCGACGGTCGGCTCGCCGTTCTTCGGCGTCAAACATCTGGGCCAGCCTTGGCTGGCCTTGCTGGCCTTGCTGGTGCTCAAACTGTTTCAATCCCTGTTTGAACCCGCATCGGCACGACCGTTTCACGGTCTCGCGATTGCCGCCATTATCGCGGCCGCAGTGCAGGTCGTATCCGGATCGTTGTTCCCCCTGGGCTGGATCGTCGTCGGCCCGGCGACGACCGCCTCGCACATCGTGTTCATCATTGCGGCGCTGTGTGTCATCGGCGTGGCTCGGCGCGCTTTGCAGGCAAAGAAAGACGGCGCGAGAATCGTCGGCATTGGTTTGGGGACGCTGGTGCTATCTTCCGCGGTTTCGATGGAAATTCCTCACCTCGGTGGAATGACCTCCGGCGAACTGGGCGTCATCATTTTCTTCGGCTCGATGTCGGTTCACCTGGCAAAAACTTTCGCACTCACGAGCCGTCGTCTGGAACAGCAGATCGCTGAGACGCGCAAGGCGGAGGCGGCGATCCGTGATTCCGAAGCCCTCTATTCCTCGCTGGTGGACAATCTGGATCAATGGCTCATCCGGAAAGATCTGGAAGGTCGTTTCACCTTCGCCAACGAACCGTTTTGCCAGTTCTATGGAACGACCATGAGCGAAGTCATCGGCAAGACCGACTTCGATCTGATGGAGCACGATCGCGCCGAGCAGATACGCGCGCGAGACCGTCAAGTGATTGAAACCGGTCAAGTCGTGCCGGGAGCCGGCCACTGGATTGATGCCCGCAATCCCGAAAAAAGCCGGTGGTTGGATTCGGTCGCCACTCCGTTGCGAGACGCCGCAGGCAAAATCATCGGCGTGCAGATTCTCATCTGGGACATCACGCAGCACAAACTCGTCGAGGAACAACTCAAACAAGCCAAAGAAGCCGCCGAGGCCGCGCACCGGCAGGCGGAAGCGGCCAAAGAAACTGCGAACGCCGCCAACGCGGCGAAGTCGCAATTCCTTGCCAACATGTCGCACGAGTTGCGCACGCCGCTCAACGCGATCATCGGCTACAGCGAGATGGTGGTGGAAGAACTCGAGGACATGGGTGACACGGCGTTGACTCCTGACGTGCAAAAAATCCACAGCGCGGCCAAGCACCAACTTGGCCTCATCAACGACATCCTGGATCTGTCGAAAGTCGAAGCCGGCAAGATGACGTTGCACGTCGAGGAATTCGACGTGGCGAAGTTGGTGCGCGAAGTGGAAGCCACGGTGCAGCCACTCATCGCGAAGAACGCGAACAAGCTCGAAGTCAGTTGCGCTGCCGACCTCGGCGCGATGCGGGCGGATCAAACAAAGGTGCGGCAAGTGTTGTTCAACCTGATCAGCAACGCAGCGAAGTTCACGGAGAAGGGGACGATCACGCTGCGTGCGAGCCGTGAATCGGGAGGGCGAGCGTCCGCGCGAGCCGTCGATTCACCAGCGCTGACGGCGGATGAGATCAGGGTTCGCGCGGACGCTCACCCTCCCATCATGGAATTTCGCATCACCGACACGGGCATCGGCATGACGCCGGAACAACTCGCGAAACTTTTCCAGGCGTTCACGCAAGCCGACTCTTCGACGAGCAAGAAGTACGGCGGCACGGGACTCGGCCTGGCGTTGTCGCGGAAGTTTTGTCAG
>JACPZS010000012.1 GCA_016195385.1 Verrucomicrobiota bacterium | reverse complement strand
GCTGGCGACCTCCGTCGAAGCCGCGTTGCAGACAACCCGGCGTTCAGTCAATGGACCGCTGCGACTCGCGTATGCGGAGATCGATTTGGCTTACGTCGGTCCACCGAAGCGAGCGGATTACGAGGCCAAACTTAAATCCGCCAATCAATACGAAGTGCAACACGCGCGCCGATTCCTGGATCAACTGAACAACGGCGAAACGTTGCCACGAAAATATCCCTTCCCGGTGCAGGTTGTCCATTTCGGCGGCGACTTGAAGCTGGTTGCCCTCGCGGGCGAAACGGTGGTGGATTATTCGCTGCGCTTGAAAAAAGAACTCACCGGGCCGCCGCTTTGGGTTGCCGGCTATTGCAACGATGTGATGGGCTACATTCCCACTGCGCGCCAGTTGCGTGAAGGCGGCTACGAACCGCACTCCTCGATCTTCTTCAGCGAGATTCATCCCGGCCCGTGGGCACCGTCGTTGGAAAATCGCATCATCACGAAGGCGCGCGAATTGGACGTGCAACTACGGCGCGAGGCGCGCTAGTTTCGGGATTCGACTTGCGGTGCGCCGAGCCTTCGCCTAGTTCTGAAGCCAAGGCCCGACATTATGACCACCGACAACCTTTCGCCTGCTCCACCGGAAAACAAACCCGCCTCAACGCGCGTCATGTCGGTCGATGCGCTGCGCGGATTCGACATGATGTGGATCGTCGGCGCGGGCAGCCTGGTGGGGGCGCTCCAGAACATGAGCCAGAATTTCGTCACGAGCACGCTGGCCACACAACTCGAACACGTCGCCTGGCGCGGGTTCCGATTCTATGACTGCATCTTCCCGCTGTTCGTCTTCCTGATGGGGGTGTCGATCGTCTTCTCGCTGACGAAGGCGATTGAACACGGCACGCGCGCGGATGCCTTCAAACGGATCATCCGCCGCTTCGTGCTCATGTTCATCGTGGCGCTGTTTTATTCCGGCGGCTTCCGCGATCTCTGGCCGGACATCCGCTTGCTGGGCGTGCTCAACCGCATCGCGCTTTGCTACTTGTGCGCCTCGCTGCTGTTTCTCTTCTGCCAGCCGCGGATGTTAATCGGCGTCGCCGCCGGGCTGTTGCTCGGCTACTGGGCGTTGCTAGCACTGGTGCCGATTCGCGACCTTCGTTTGGACAAGGAGTCGCTGGCGCAATTGGCGACGCACCAGGGGAAATCCGAATTAGCTGAAACGATCCGCAAATCCGGGAATCCTTCGACGACGAAGAACAACCCGGTGATGGAATTTGCCCGCGACACATACGACGCCACGACGGCTCGCGTCAGTGGCCAATTTGAACCGGGCTATAACCTCGCGAACCATTTCGACTTTCTTTATCTGCCAGGCAAGAAGCACGACAGCTTCTACGATCCTGAAGGTTTCTTGAGCACCATTCCCGCCGTCGTGACGAGCCTGCTCGGCGTGTTTGCCGGTTTGTTGCTGCGCAGTTCCTCAGTTCGCGATCAGCAAAAAGTTTGGTTGCTCGTCGGCAGTGGTATCGCGGGCATCGCCGTCGCGCTGCTCTGGGACATCCAGTTTCCGATCATCAAAAAAATCTGGACTTCGAGCTACGTGCTCATGGCGGGCGGCTGGAGCGCGATTTTTCTCGGTGTGTTCTACCAGTTCGTCGATGTCTGGAAATTCCAAAGGTGGTGCCAGCCGTTCGTTTGGATCGGCACGAACTCGATCACCATTTATCTCACGAGCAACGTCCTCGGCGGCTTCAATCGTATCGCCGCCCGGCTGGTCGGCGGCGACGTGAAAGCATTCTTTGAAGCCAATGTCGCGAAAGGGCTGGGCGATTTGTTCGTGGCGTTGGTTGGCCTCGGTCTGGTGTTTTGGTTCTGCGGGTTCCTGCATCGGCGAAAAATTTTCCTCCGCTTGTAAACCCGACGGGAGCGAATACTTTTATCCTCGTGACTGCACGAAGACTGTTGCTGCGCCAGCGAGGCTCCAACTGCGGAGGCTGCGAATGTAATGCTCATCGAACACAGCGAATCGTTTTCGCGAGTGGGCCAAACCCATTCCATCTCCTTCCTGAATTACTCCGGCAACAAAACCACCACTGAGTCCGCCGCCGCGAAAAGCTCCGTCTCGCGATTGTTTGAGCGCGGAGCCAGTTCAGCACTGCGCGCCGACTGTTCAAAAAAGCCCGGCGCGTGTTCAACCAATCCGGGAACGCGCTCATACGACGACGGCTGGCATTCAAAAGCATCCGGACGATTCTCACACGACTCCGGCCACGACTCAACTGACGCCGGTCAGAGTTCAAACAAACGCGGACGGTCTTCAAATGACTTGGCGCGTTCCTCAAACAGGGTCGGACAGTGCTCAAATGAGCCGGGATGGCTTTCCGACAGCCGCAGCGAATCTTTATCCGGCCGGGGACGGTCTTCAAAACCACGCGGCTCGCTCTCATCTCCTTGCGAACAACGTTCCAAAGATCACGGCCAACCATCGCTGCGAAAACTTCGCCAGCCACTGCGTGAAGGACGATGTCTCTCTCGTCCCGGATTGGAGCGCGACCTCCTGACCCGCAGCACGCCGCGCGCGCGCGACCTCTGGAAGTTCTGGCGTTTCCCCAGCACGAGGCCGCTGCGACTTTGAGGACAGCCGCGCGCCGGACTTGATCCGGGAAGGGCGTTGTCCGCAACGTCCCCGATTTGATCTGGGACGGCGGGTACGCCGTCCCTCCCGGCATCTTTACGGCACGGCGCGTGCCCGGTAGAAGCGCGCCTTGGTCCCCGCCGCCGCGCTGTCCGTCACATCCACTGAGTCGGCCCCCGCCGTCACGCGCGTAATTTCTTGCCAGTTTTTATTGTCCGCCGGGTTGGTCGAAACTTCGATTGCGTATTGCACGCCGGGCGTGCCGCTCAAACGAACGCGCGGCGTGCCCACGCTCGCTTCGATGCTCAACACGGCTGCTGCGACTCTCAATGCTGCCCCTGCGCTGCTGGTTACTTCCACTGTCGTTACGGCGTAGTTGTTGTTCGTTGATGCTTCCGGATTGTTGGCTCTCACCCAGGCCACATTGGTGATTATTCCGTGCCGTTGTGGCGTCACGGTGATTTTCAATTCAATGGGTTCTTGACCCTCTATCGAGCGCGAAGGAAGCAGCCCGACATTGAACACTACCGCGTTCAACACCGGCAGATAGTCGTTAGTGCCTCGCGTGGATTCGGCCGATACATAACTTACGCCGGAGGGCAAATAATTTGTCAGCACCACGCCGCTCGCCCCGCATTCGCCGTTGTATTTTATGGTATGCGTGAATACCAAATCTCCTCCCACCGAAACTGGATTAGGTTCCGCCGAACTTTCGAGTACGAGATCCACATCGCCACAAGTCGGACAATGCAATAGCCAGCAGACAAGGTTTTGAAACAGTTGTTTGCGTTGCAGGAGCGACACCGGATCGGTCCCGCTTGCAACCAAAAAATTCTGCGCGACGGTGCGGACTATATTGGTGTCCGTTTCTTCAAATCTCGGAAACACCACGAGCGCATCTGTGCTTCCTGATTTTCCCAGTGCCGTTGCTTTGTCGTCGGCCGCCAGCGTCGCGTCCAGCGCCGTTGGATACTCAAAGTCCTCCACCACGCCGTACCGCCCTTTCAGAATTGCCTCGCTCCCGGTCAGATCGCACTGAAGCTCAATCATTCCGTCGCCGCCATTTTGGTTGACCGGATTCAAATGAATCAACCGGAGCCATTCGGCGCGCTGCGGCTCCGGCAAATTGTTGGCGGACGCTGCCAAATGCTCGCCAATGAAATACAGTGGAGTGCCGTTGCTGTACGCCTGTTGCAGCACATCGACGGTTGCAGCCGTTAATCCGTTCGTCAGCCGTCCCAAATCATCCCAGATAATCAACTGATAACTCTTGAGGGACTCAATCGTCAGCCCGGCTTGAGGGAATACGCGCGAATTCAGTCCCATCTCAAAAAGATCTGCCTGTAGGTTGCCGATTTCAGGGCCTTCCGTCGCGGGCACTATCGCCACGCCTCCACAAACCTCGCTCACCGCCACCGTCACCGGAATAGACGCAACCGTGCTCCCCGTGCTGTCACTTGCCTTGGCAGTTAGCGAATAATCGCCCGGTGCGGGCTTGGCCCATACTATTTGATATGGTGCGTTTGTAGTGTTGCCGAGAAACTTGCTGCCCGCATAGAAATCAACCTTCACCGCGCCCACTACGTTGCTCACCATCACGCTGATCGTGATGTCTGTCTCCGGACAAAACGTCGCGCGATCCGACGGCGCTGTAATAGCGACCGACAACGATGGCTTTGGGGGCGCGTTCGTGACCGTGATAGTGAACTTTTGCGAAGGGCTTGTATCCTGGCCGCCGTTGGCCGTGCCACCGTCGTCCTTCAACTGAATAGTGACCGTTGCCGAACCGCTTTGGCCGGTCGCCGGTGTGAAACTGAGCGCGCCCTTCGCGCTAACCGCTGGCTGCGTAGAGAAAAGTCCAGGATTGGAATTACTGAGGACAACGAAATTTACCGACTGCTCCGATTCGTTAGCTGGCCCAGCACTCATGTTTGTCGCCCAGCCTGGGACGGTATGCGCGCCGGAGTTCATTTCAACAACCTGGTCCGGGCCTTTCGTGAACGACGGCGGATCGTTGACCGGAAGCACAGTCACTTTGAAGTAACGACCACACGATTGATTCGCTGAATTTGTCGCAACCACCAAAATGTATGCTCCGCCGTACTGATTGGTCGGCGGAGAAAACTGATCTTTCGCTGGCGTCACGATGAGCGTCCAGTTGGTGCCACTGCCGCTCAGGACGATGTTTCTCGTCGGAATCAACGCCTCATTCCATGAGGTAGCCGTGGGTGTCCCGCTGGCAGAGATCGTGAACGGGATCGCCTGACTGCTCGTGTCCTCCAAAATCGTGAAATCGGAGATCAGTGAGATCGCGCACGACGTCACCGACAACACAAACGAAGTGCTGGCGCTCAACTCGCAACCATCCGTGACCATAAGCGTCACTGTTGCGTTGCCGGATTGATTGGCCGACGGCGTCAATGTCACCGTGCGATTGGTTCCGGTGCCACCCAGCGTGATATTTGCAATCGGCAGCAAATTTGTGTTCGACGAGCTTGCATTCACGATCAACTCCGTGGCCTGCGTTTCCGCATCACTCACGGTGAAGCCGATGGCCGCAGTCGGTGTATGCTCTGGTGTAGTCTGATCCCCAATCGCAGAAATCTTTGGCGATTCATTCAAGAATTCGAGAAACGGCGGGTTTTTACCTTCTTTGCTTGAGAACTGGATGAGGCGTTGAGGCGCTGTCAAAGTGCGATTCGTGAACATGATTGCCAAACTCAAAAAACCGTCTGCTAGATAACTTGGAGGCAGGACCAACTCGAAAACAAGTTCACTTCCTACATTTTGGAAATTTGTCGTCGCAATCAGATTGGCATTGAAATTGGTGTCATTCAAAAACGGAATCCCAAAGTTGCCGCCAGTAATGCCCGTCAACGGATCGGGCGAATTATTGGTCGTGCCAAAGCCGCTTCCAACAGTCGGCTTCCCGACTCCTTCAGACCACCGATTGTCTGTGACGTGATAAAGTCCAAGGATATCTCGGTCTGTCGCTATACTGATGCCGCTCTTTGCTAGGACGTTCAAATGCAACCTTGCGGTTTTGAAAGTTGGGATACCATTCGGAGCCTGAGAGAGGTCGAACCGAAGGAAAGAGAAATCAACTGCCGACAGCGTTGAATGATTGGTCACTGAGCCATCTCCCACAAAAACCTCCAAATAGTCGGCCGCTCCCCAATTTTCATTCGTGCGAGATCGAACCGAAGTTGCCGGTTCGGTAAGAACGAGCGCATCATCCGTCGGGATGAGCTTAAGTGTCGAAGTCAAAGTGTCGCATGGCTCACTGACTGAAACTTGGCTCGAAACACTATTATTCCCGAGAATTGGATCTGACTCGCAACCTGTTACACTGGCGTTGTTCGACATCGTTCCTGCAACTTGTGGCGTGACTACAATCGAAACCGAGGCAGTGGTGTCATGCGGCAACGGGCCAAGGTTGCAAACAATCTGGCCATTCGTGATGGACCAAGCGCCCTGGCTCACCGAAGCAGAGACAAGGGTCGCACTATTTGGAAGCACATCGGTCAAGACCACGCCATTGGCGGAAGCGGGGCCTTTATTGCTGATGATGATCGAATACGCCACGTTGTCCCCCAACTTCACGCCCATTGGAGCAGGAGTTACGGTCAGCGATAGATCGCTCCGCGGCGTGGGCGGTTGGCTCCACGTCACTCCGTCCCAAAGCCAGGTATCACTCAGCAATAGGTTACTTGCGTTATCGTCGCCTCCAAACAGGGTGGCCAAGTTGCGCACAGAATCAAAAGCCATCGCGTGGATTCTGCGCCCTGAAGGGTTTGCCGCCGGTGCCTTTTGCGTCCAATCAGTTCCATTCCAAATCCACGTGTCATCGCCAGGCTCAGAACCAGCGCTGCCGCCAAAGAGAACGATCTCCTTTCGGGCTGAATCATACACCATCGCATGTTGATCGCGAGCCGGGGGTAAGTTATTTGGAGTTTTCTGAGTCCAGTTTGCTCCATCCCACGCCCAAGTGTCGCTAAAATCAATACTGCTAATGTAACCGCCGAATAAGACAACTTCCTGTCGAGCATCGTCGTATGCCATTCCATAAAAACCTCTTCCTGGCGGCCGGTCGGCTGGATTTTGCAGCGTCCAGTTGGCACCGTCCCAAGTCCACGTATCGTCAAGAGGACCGCCGCTGTCGCCACCTCCGAAAAGGACGATCTGTTGTCGGCCTGCATCGTAAACCATGGAATGGAAGGTCCGAACGGACGGACTCTTGATTGGACTTCTTTTTGTCCAATCTGTGCCATCCCAAATCCAGGTATCGTTAAAAAACAGTCCGTTGCCACTGGCATCGGTCGTGCCGCCAAACAAGACGATCTCTTTTCGTGCGGCATCGTATGCTATCGCGGTGAAATATCGCGCTGATGGGCTGTGAGCGGGATTCTTCAACGTCCAATTCGAACCATCCCAGATCCAGGTATCATTGAGGACCGCCGGCGTGTTTTCCGTACTGCCGCCAAACAAAATTACCTGTCCGCGAGCCGCGTCATACACCATTGCATGGCCATGGCGCGCTTGCGGAGGCGGGCAGGCAGACGCGCCTGCGCGGTGTTCCAAGAAGCTCGCCAAGATGAGAGCCGCGTAACAGAGCATTCGTTGGTTTAAGTTTGTCATAAGCTTTTGATGAATTGGTAACTTTGGTGTGTAATCGTTCAATTTGAAACTAGAATCACTGTCATGACGAATATCAATCTTCGGTTGCATTGGGACTTGGATGAGTTTAATGCAGCCGGCTTTGAGAAAAAATTGATGAAATGATTGGCGCAAGAAAGTGGGGTTCCTTGCCGAAAAGAAACCCCCAATGATGGTCGTATCAGTTCGGAGCCACGGTGACGAGAGCGTCTTGAGTCGCGACGTCTCCACTACTGTCTTGAACTGCAATCGTCACTGTGTAAACGCGCGCGATGCCCGGCGTCTTGCGGTAGGCTCGGAGGTAAAGCTGGCCGTTCCGCACGAACCAATCCGGCTCAATCCGACCACTGGGTAAAGGCGTTGGGCCGTCACTACTCGTGATGTTGGCAATCCACCAAGGAACCGATGCCCCACAAGCATCGCTAGCGACCACATGCAGTTGAACGGGGACAAGTCTAATGGCTTTGGGATCCAGCATACCGGGCGTGATGGAGAAGGAATCGATCGTTGCCGGTTGGCAAGGAGAAGCAGTAGCCGACTCCATGCGGAAGTCGTCCAGTCCAGTGACAAATAAAGCGCTTGCATTTGATTGGTGTGCCAACCGGTAGAAAACTTCCTGCGCGCCAAGATTGTGCAGGGTGTCAAACCAAGAGTCCGATCCAAATTCTCGCTGCCAGCCGTTGGCGTTCGCCTCCGCATCCGTCCAGTCCGTATCGATTTGAAAGGAAACGGGTGCCCAATTGCCCTCGAAGGGGGCGATGCTTGCCGACACCACCTTTGACCAAAAGCTGCTAAACCCGGCCGAGAAAAAACCCTGAGTTGGTGGAAGGTTAACCGGCCCTTGAAATACTTTTCCCTGATACGAGAATTGAATGATATTGCCATACAGGGCGGCAAGGTTGCCAAGAGTGTTGGCTCCCGCGTTCCCCACGTTGTGCTCGCCAAAGTTTGGGGAGAATCCAGGACGATTTCCTTCAAGGTATCCGCTGTTGCCAACGCCACCGGATGAGCGCCAGATCGCTCCGTCAACAAACCAGCCATTCGCGCCGGTGTTGAAGTCTTCCAGGTAGGTAACGGGTGCGCCGAAAGCGGCCACCAACCCGGAGAGCAATATTGCGGCAGCCACAACCACTCCGAATTTATTGTGTCGAACGCGAGGGGCGTCGGCCACAGTCGAATTGTTAAACGTCATATTTTTCATAATGTTGTTGTTTCTACGCAAAGCAGAACGGCCGAGTATTTGTTTATTTTTTGAGAACCAGGCGAATTTGGCGGTCTGCTTTACTGATTCACCGATACGCGCCTGGTCTCACCTTTTCTCTTACGTTTTCGCGGACAAGAGTTACAAAGATTCTGGTTTGGACAGAAATCGATTGGTTGCATTGCCCGCCGCAATCGTGTGAACGCAAAGGGAGTCGATTAAGCCGGAACGATGCAGTTGAGAGAGTTCTCGATCTTTCCGTCACGGCAAATCACTCCTCGTGCGCGGAGAATTCGCAACCGTCCCTGGATCAGCGAACCACTTTTTCGACCGCGTAACACGATCCGGGCTTTTCGCCGCCGACCATTCCGGCGAGGACTCCTTTGGTCAGACGCGCGATGTATCTCGGATAAATACCCGACTCGAAAGGCGTTTAGTTCGCCGGCGTCTTTGGCCAGCCGAGGCCGAGGGTGTCCAGCCGCGTTTTGATTTCATTCACATCGAACACCAGCACCGGGCCATCCACAGTGCCTACGGCGACGAGGTTGCCATTGGCATTAAATTGCCAGGCGAGATCCGTTAGACGGGAATGAATTCCTAGTGAGACCAGCGGCTTGTTCCCTTCGGCAAGCAATTGCACGTAGTCGCTGCCCGGTTCAGCGGGTGATTTTCGCGCCAGCCAGGTTTTATTCTGCGGACCAATCGCGACGACAAATCCCGGAAGAGTCTCGTACGTTTTGCCGGACTCGACATCGACCATGGTAGCGTGTGTGACGCCGCTCGAATCCAACTTGGCGCCTACGAAACTGCTGTCCGACGCGCACGGTAGGACGCTTGAATCATGAGGATTGAATGAAACCTTTTCCCACACGCGTTCTCCGGAGAGTGTATCGAAAGCGGCCAGCCGGCGTATCCCACGGCCGTTGCGCGCCGACTTTCCGTCCAGCACAAACGTTTTCCCGTTCGGCGAAGCTCGGCCAGCGATTAAAGTGAAATTGAATTCGTCGATTTCCTTGATCAAGCGCGGCGCGTGTGAGCCGCTCAAAGCACGGATGCGAAACACGCGGGGGAATTGTCGATAGGGAGCATCGGAGTAAGGGGCTCGATCCCCCTTCGTCTCCATGCGGCCGGAGATGAAAACGCCCGAAGGATGGTAAGCAAGCAAATCCACCAGCCCGACAGGCAGGTTCGTGGAAAAGATTTCCGAACCATTCGTGAGATCCCATACGACGGCGCGCGCGTCGCCGGAGAAAGCAAGCTGCGTGGCGTCCGAATTGAATGCGATGGCTGCATTGTCCGCAAAATCACCGAGCGGAGGTGTCAGGATGCGCTGGAGTTGGCCACTTTGAAGATCCCAGATGCCGATTCGCCAGTCGTGGCTCAATGCCGCGATCCGACGCGAGTCAGATGAGAGACAGACTTTGCTGACTTGCGCGCTTAGACCACGCAGGGTCTGGACGCCGTGGCCGTTCCTGAAATGCCAGAGCTTCACGCGCTCATTGCTCCAAACTCCGGTCGCCAACGGAGTCGCGGCGCTGGCGAGCAAGGTTTTGCCGTCAGGCGAAAAGCTGATGCCGTTGCAATAATCCACGTCATCGATGGCGAGCAGCCGTTCGCCCGTGAGAATATCCCACACGCGAAGTTCACTTCGCCCACCGGAGATGAGCAAGGTTTCGTCCGGACTGAAGGCCAGTGCATCAACTTCGTAGTTGGATCCGCGGAAAAAAATGCGCGGCTCTTTGGAAGAAGAAAGCGTGACCGTGCCGCCTTCGTCGCCAACCGCCAGCAGCCATGCCTGCAAGTCGGTGTGCGGGCGATTCATCTCCTGCAAGTCGCGACAGAAGGCGAGGCTTCGGACTCTACCAGAATAATTCTTCCATTGACTGACTCGTTCCCCGCTGGCGATGGACCAGACTGCAACTTCGTTTGCAGTTCCTGTGGCAAGGAAGGAACCATCCGGTGTGAGAGCCAGAAAATCGGCGCGGAGCGGCCACTGTTGCAGCAATCTTTCCGATGCGGTGTCCCAAACGAAAACCTTGGAAGTACCGTCGCGCATAACGGCGGACAGGGCCACCTGAGCGCAATTCGGCGTGAATACCAGAAGACGGGTCCATTCATTTGAAACAGAAACGCTGGCCAAAGAGGCGGGCAAGCCTAAATGTCGAATCGCTTCGCGCCTTTGCAAATCGATAACATCGATCACGTTCGACTTCGAGGCTTGCGGCACAAACTGAACCGGCGTCTTTCCATTGAGAAAACCCGCTGGCCAGGCGGCAACGTTTGTGAAATCGACTGCCGAGTTGCCGCGCAAATTCCACAAGCGCGTACCGTTAGTTTGACTCGGCATGAGAATGTTTTCTCCAGACGAGTCGAAGTGTGCTGGAAGGGCACCAAAGCCATCGAAATTCGTTATGGAAGAAACCATCGTCCCGATCAACGTCGCTGCCGCTTGGTCGCGAACTTGGTTGTCGGGAATCAACGCCTGGGCTTCACGCAGCCTGCTCCATGCCTCGCGATGCCAGGAATCAGACCGTGGCGTCAGGAGGATTCGAGTGACTTGCTCGAGCAGTTGAATCTTTCTGCCCTCTTTCGCGTTTTGTTGAGCTTGCTTGAGCCCTTTGTTGATTTTGTAAATCGAAGTTGGTGAGCCAATCAAAACAACGAGGAACAGCAGAACTGTTGCCGCGCCGAGAGCAGCCACGGCGGGATTGCGCCGACACCACCGCCAGACTTTTTCAAAAGAGCCCACCGGTCTCGCTTGGATCGGTTCGTGGCGTAGAAAGCGTCCCAGCTCGTCGGCAAGTTCCTGAGCCGAGCCGTAGCGTTTACGCGGTTCTTTTTCCAGGCACTTGAGACAGATGGTTTCGAGGTCCAGCGGCACGCTGAGATTTAACAACCGCGGGCTTACCGGCTCGGTGTTGATTACCTGAAAAATGAGAGCCGCTTGGTTGTCAGCGGCAAAGGGCGGACGCGAGGTGAGCAGATGATAAAGGATCGCTCCGAGTGAATACACATCGCTGACGACCGTCACGGAGCCACGCTTGGCTTGCGCTTGCTCGGGCGGCATGTAGTTGGGCGTGCCCAACATCTGTCCAGATTGAGTGAGGTCAGAATCGCCTTCCAGTCGCTTGGCCACGCCGAAGTCGGTCACGCGCGGCTGATCGAACTCGTCGATAAGCACATTGGACGGCTTGAGGTCGCGATGCAAAATGCCGCGCTGATGCACATGGTGAATGGCCTCGGCGATGATCTTTAAGTATTGCGCCGCAATGGGTGGGGCCAGCGGTTTTTCGCGAGTCAACTCGGCGAGGTTTTGTCCCTCGATGAAGTCCATCGTGAAGTACGGCTGCCCCTCGTGCTCGCCCACTTCATGAACGGCGACAATGCCGGTATGCGGCAGACCGGCAACCGTTCTGGCTTCTTCGCCAAATCTCTTGAGCGCGTCCGAGCCTGCCAATTTGCCGCCGCGAAGAAATTTGATCGCCACGATTCGCCCCAAAGAAATCTGGCGTGCCCGGTAAACCCGGCCCATGCCGCCGTGGCCGATCTCTTCGAGAAGCTCGTAGTCGCCGAAATAGTGGACGCGCTCGCCCGCCGCCGGCGAGACCGCCAAAACCTGCTCGAAACGACACTTGGGGCAGAAATAGTCTCCGGCGCTGCGGTGTAAGCGCGTGCCGCAGCGGGGACAATTTTGCGGTTCGTCCGGCATGGCTCAGATTTTGTGCGGCGGCAGTGTCACACTTCATTCATAAGCAAGTCGCGCGGAAAGTTACAGTTCACCGGAGGAAATTTGAAAAGCGCTTGGTTGGAGCGCCGATCTCCGATCTGGCGCGTTCTCGATGGATTCCCACACCGAGCCGGGCCGGAGGCCGGCGCTCCAAGGCCGGGAATGTTGCTAACTCATTTGAATGCGAAGATCGGAGCGACGTGCCCAACCTCCGCCGATTGAGGAGTGATGCTTCAATATCCGCCGCATCATCCTTCATGATTCGATACGCCAGTTAACAACTCGCGGCGGCAGCAAACAAATATCGGATTTCCTCGTCCACTTGAGCCGGAGTCTCCACCGTTTGGGCGACGGTTTCCCGCAGGCAATCACGGTAGCGCTCGCGCAGGCGGGACACAGCGGTTTTGACCGCTCCCTCAGTCATGCCGAGACGGTTCGCTGACTTGACGTACGCTGATTCCTGCTGGTTTTGACATGACACCGGATCGCCGGAAAGAAATTGTTTAAGCTCGTCAAACACTCGGCGCTGGTCGGAGCGGAAATAGATTTTCTCGCGAAGATTGTTTTGAGCATTTTCAAGCACCGCGATAGCCCAGTCCCGATCGTAAAATGCTTCGGGGTTGCTCGGAGAGGCAGGCTCATGCGCGAAACGGCCTTCGGCCTCTTCAGCGTCAAGCGAAAGCAAGGCTTGGCCACCGCCACGTTTAAGGGCTTGCTGACGATCCCATTCGTTGGCCAGAAATTTTCCGGCAACGTCGAGCAAGAATGACCGGAATTTTCCTTTTTGGCGATCCGCCCGATTCAGCCACGCCTTATCGATGAGCCGGGTGAAGAATTCCTGCGTCAAGTCGGCGGCATCCTCTGGTCCTTTGCCGCGTCGCCGAATGAAGGCGTAAATCGGATACCAGTACGTGCGACACAAGCTGCTCAAAGCCAAAGAGGCTTCGGGTGAATCGCTGGACGCGCCCAGCACCACGCTCCAGTGCGTGGTGGCAAATTGAGGGTTGGGGAGAATTCCGCCTGGATTTGAATGTGTCTCTGCCATGAGATTGCTATTTCCACACAATTAAGAGCGTCACTTCCGCCGAATAGCAAATGTGATTTTGGGCCGTATTCAGATGCATCGGCAGGTTTCGCGAAATTCGGCGGGCGGAAGATTGCAACCATCGAATGCGGCAAGCTCTCGGTTCGCCGCACTTTTGCCGCGCGGACTGTCCAAAGACGAGACACGGTGTCCAAAATTTGAACACGGATTCTGGCGCAAACAGCGGGCAAATTAAGATGAGGTTTGGGGGAAATCCGCATAAATAAGTGATTCGTCGTGAATTGTGAATTGTGAATTCGACGGGAAGAATTTCACGGCGAGGAATACCGCTGGCACGTGTTTGGCTATTCAGGGAATTGCCGCATAAAACCAGCGGGCTTCAGTGAAGACCTCGCGCGGCGATCACAGGGATTATGGAAATGGAGCTTCTTATGAAGACTTCGGATCAAAATCGTATCAACATGCTCGCGGCCATTCTTGCCGTCCTCAACCAACCGGAATACAAGGCCCTCTGGGAGGAACACGAAGCCTTCACGGAAGGCGTGGATGGCCTGACCAGCAAAGTCGGCCAGATCGAGCAACAGGCCGAGCTGGCGCAGGGAAATCCCGGCGCGGCGGACGCGAAAGAACTGGCGCGACGGGCGCTTTGCAAAGCCGTGTGCGAAGTCATCGGCGGCGTGCGCTCGTTTGCGAATGCGAACGCGGACGCGGAACTGGCGGCGAAAGCGAATTATACGCCTTCGACGGTGACGGTGGGCAAGGTGACAGAGGTGGTGGCGCGTTGCCGCGTCATCGCCACGGCCGCCAGTGACAATCTGGAAGCGCTCGGCAAGTACGGGATCACGCAGGCCAAGCTCACGGGGTTGAACAAGAAAATCGACGCGTTCGACAAGTTGAAGACCGCCCCGCGGCAAAACCAGAGTTTGAAGAGCGCAGTGTCGAAGATTCTGCCTCAACTGGTGCGGGAAGGGGTGGCCATCGTGCGCGATCAACTCGACGAGTTGATGCCGCAGTTCCAGGATGCGAACCCGAATTTCTACAACGAATACTTCGCGGCGCGCGTCGTGGTGGATCAGCGTGGGAGTCATGCGGAGAAGCCGCAGCCCAACGTTGTGACTGATCCAACGGTAGCGCCGACAGCCACGCCGCAGGTAAAGAAAGTGGCGTAATTCGTCCACGCCTTCTTGGGACTGCTGGCAAACACCGATCCGAATATGGATCGGTGTTTTGCTTTGGCAACCTGCTGATTAGTGGGTGACAGAGGACGTGTTCGCCTCCGTTTCGGCTTCAACGAAGGGCGCGCCAGCCTGAACCCAATGCACGAGGTTCATGATTTCCTCCGCGCTCAACGCTTCCTTGCCAGCGGGCGGCATCGCTTCGTCATGGTCGCGCGGCAGGAGGATGAGTCGCACCAGTTCGCTCGCGAGCGGTTCCCCGGGTTTGATGGCGGGCTTGCCACTTTCGCCACCGCGAAGCGCGAATTCCTTTTGGTCGAGGCGGAATTTTCCTTTTTGCTTTTCCGGGCCGTGACAGCGAACACATTTCGCTTCCAGAACTGGCCGCACTTTTTCGACGAAGAACTGCTGGCTTTCGTCGAGGTTCGTGGAAACAAACAGCGTTGTGTGCGCCGGCGGTTCGAGCAATGTCTTGACGAACTCGGGCGCGTTTTGGGTGAGATACTTCGAGCCGTGTGTCAGGTTCCCGCCATAGTGGCTGGCCGCCACCAGCAAACCCAGAGTGCCCAGCAACAAAATCCGATAGCAGGCCATCGCGCCGCGCCGAACGGGTTCACGATACGCCACCCGCTGAACGATGAGCGTAAGAAGCGTGAACACCGGCACTGCCATGCCGCACAGGCGATGGATCTCAACGGCTTTCGTCTCATAACCACCTCCGCCGGCGCGCATGATGCCGAGCGTCGCTGACGCCAGCCCGGTCAGGAGACTGAGCCAGATGACCAGCCGGGTGACGGGGCGCAAGTCGATGCCCGGCTTCCGCAGCGCGTAGAGTTCCAGGATGAAGGCCATCGTCAGAAAACCGATGGGGTAATGCAGCACGAGCGAATGAAAGGGTCCGAGGAACGGACGCCACTGGAAAAAACTCCTGCGTGCGGCGGACGCGGCGGCTTCCGCTGAGGCCGGCGCGAAGAGTGAAACCAATATGACGATCCACGCGGCTCCCATGATGGAGCGTATTCGTGACGAGCATCCGTTTCGCATTTCGATCAAGTTGAATGGTCGCGTTCGAGACGAGAACCTCCGCGCAGTGGAAAAGGTTCCCGCTACAATTTCCAATACGCCGGCAAATCGCGCTTCGTGTCGGACAGGATTTCAAACACCGCGCGCTTCGCATCGGCGGTCAGAGGCTTGAATTCGGGCGCCGCCTCTTCGCCCGTGAGCACGGCGTAGAGCCGGCGATACAGGTGGAGTTTGATCTCGCGCGGCAGTTGCTCGAATGTCTCCGAGTAAATCAGATAGCTGCACGGGTACTTGAACACGCGCTTTTGCAGATCGAATTGACGCAGCGAGCGGCCACGCGTGTCCCGCGGACCTTGTTGCTCGAACCATTGGGTGAATTCGCTGCCGCCGTGGATGGGGCTGCTGATGGGCGCCTCGTCGATGAACAGCAGGTAATTCAGAACGCGCTCGGTGATGTTCGTCAGGTAAGTCACGCGGCCCCATTGGCGCAGCGACGCGCGAGCCTCGTAGTTCAAGCGCGTAAGCAGATTTTCCATGTGCGTCTGATGCTCCAACACGAGCAACGCGGCGACATCGCTTGTCGGTTGCGGATAACGCGAGACATCGAACAACGCCCGCAAATCTTTCACGCTCCCGCCCGGCGCTTCGCTAACCGGCGCGCTGCCGGGAGTGAGAACGCTGAAGTGGTTGCCGCGATGTTCGAGGCTGCCGTACGCGCCGGTGACATACCAGCCGCCCCAGCGATCACTGAGTGGCGTGCGATGGCTGACAATTGCCGCGCCGCTTAAAAGATCTACTTCGCCTTCGCGCGAGGTGTGAAACGAGCGCACGAGCGCGCCCGGAATGTCGAGCGTGCGCGCAGTGACGTGACATTCCAGGCAGCGATTGTCCCGTGTGAAGCGCGGCTTCGCGACGTTGGTTTGTTCGAGAGTGTAAAGCACCGCGCCGAGCGTGGGGTCCACCGCGAGCATTTCCAGCATCGGCGCGCCGGGGATCCAGGCGACATAAGCGCGGTCGTTGAAGAACAGCGCCCGCGGACTGTGCGACGAGATGTGGTAACGCTGCAGCGAGGTCTTGGAAAAAACGAGGAGTTGCGACGACAAAGGTAAGTTCAACTCCTTCAGCAGGGATGGCAAATATCCGTGCGTCGGGTCGAATTTCAATGTCGTCGCGCCTTGTTCGATGCGCTGCTGAAGTCGCGCCACCACATCGCTGGCGGTCGCGGAATAGTAGTTGGTCAACTCGAGTTCATAGTTCACCAACGGATGTGACGCGGAGCCTGTCTGGCCGGACGCAAAGCCAGCCATTGACAAAATTGCGACGGCGCAGATGAGGCAAAGAATGATTCGCTTCATGTGAATGAAGTGGACTCGACGAGCCAGCGCCCATACGCGGTTGCTGAATGCCGGAACGAGCCGAGCGCTTGCAAATTGCCGTGTGCTTTCACGCGATGGATCCGAAATTAGGCTCGTTCGTCAACGCGCGAAGAAAATTCCTTCGGGGCGCGGGCCTGGTTAGCGCGTGATGGCACTGAACTCTGCAGCGTCGAAAGCTTGCATGGTCTCGGTGCGTACATTGCCCAGCGAGGCGAGTTGCGCGACGCAACGGAGAATTTTCTGCCCGTCGCCGCTCAGGATAAGCGTGCCGTCGCAAGCGCCGGTCGTCCATAGTTGCGACTCGACGGTGACGCCGGCCTTCTCGGCTGCCTTGCGGAACGCGAGCGCGCGGGTGGGAGACTTTTTCATGTTTTGCGCTCCCTGCTCGGTGAAACGAATTAGGATTACATAGCGGGCCATAACTTTCCTTTCTTGGTTGGTGGTGGAACTGCTCAAAAAACCTCGGCTTTAAGCCCGGCGACTTCGCGCACGCGCTGGGCGATGGCGGAAAGCGTGCGCAACGGCAGGTGGCCGCATTCCGAATGCGGCGTCGGGCGGGTAGCGGAATAAATTTGCACGAGTGGGATTTGCGCGCCGCTATTGCGCAAATCTTTCAAGTGTCGGGCGTATGTTTCAATCTCGGATGCGGGCGGCCCCTGGCCGGCCAAGGCGGGAAAGAGGCTTTGGATGATCACGGGGCGTTGGCGGGCCAGGCTCAGAATGTTTGCGAGAATCTGCTCCAGCGGGCAGCCGGGTTTGTTGACACGATCCATGTATTCCTGCGTGCCCGCTTCGAATTTGGCCCAAACTTCGTCGCGGGGCGTGAACAGGCGAAGCCCTTCCGTGACCGCCGGCTGATCAAGTCCACTGGCGTTGGTGAGCAGCACGATTTTGAAAAAGGGAAAACGCCCACACGCGCGCAGATGGGTCACGGCTTCGACCACGGCGGCGAAATTTTCCGAAAGCGTCGGTTCGCCATCGCCGCTCAGAGTGACGTGGCGAAGCTGCAGCAATTCCTCGGGCAAATGCTGGTAGCATTCACGCGTCCGCAGCCCGTTGTTTTGCGCCAGCGCCAGCGTGCGCTCCAATTCGGCAATCATGACCTCCACGTCGAGTTTGGCCTCGCGCGGCTTTTCGCTGCGGTTCACTTCGCAATACGCGCAGTCAAAATTGCAAAACTGATCCGGGTTCACGTTCACACCCACGGAAAGTCCGCGCGCGCGCGGCGAGACGACAGTGTAAACAAACCGGTTGTCGAGAAAGTCGCGCGCACAACCGAACGCCGTCCCCGGCGAACGGGTGGCATCGGTTCCGCGTGGCCGCGCCACTTTAGTGTCCTCGGCCGGGGGCGCGGGGACGCTGTGTGAGTTTGGCTGGCACGCATTCATGCTGAACAATTGGCCGGCATTTGAGATTCCACGCTCACGGAGCCTCGGACGAGGCCGACCGCTCCCGCTTGCCCCGCCGCGCGCCAGCGACGGACGTGGAGGAGAAGAAAAGTTGAAGATTTGCATTTGCGCATAACAACGGCCCGAATTTCTTTGCACGCTCTGAGTCAATTTTTCGCGTTTGACTTGCCGTCAAGTTGGACTCCGCCTTCGACTTAGCCTACACGGACGTTGTGTTAGACACGCCATTTCTTGTTGGGGGGAGCCTCTCTGTCGCGCCAAAGTGAATGCGGAATGAATCCGTCGTGCCGGCATATTCACATGGCGGCAACGCTCGGACCTCCATCCGTTCTTTCCCGGAATTCGCGCACCGCGCTTTTTTGCCATCGCCAAGTACTCAACTCTGTGTCAGAAGGTCGCTCACCAAACTCAGCGCGACGACGAATGGACGATTTGACTCTTTCCAACGCAGGTCGATGGCTGCTCAACCGGCGGTCATTCCTGCAACACACCGGCACCGGCCTGGGCCACATCGCGCTCTTGAGTCTGCTCGCGAAGCAAGGGCTGCTGGCTGCAGAAAAAGATCGCTCACCCATCCGTCCATCGATTCGACCGGAAGCGCCGCTCGGCGCCCGCCCGCCGCATTTCGCGCCCAAGGCGAAACGCGTGCTGGTGCTTTTCTGCTCCGGGGCGTGCAGCCATCTGGAGACTTGGGATTACAAACCGGAACTCATCAAGCGTCACGGCCAGCCGATGCCCGGCAGCGACAAGCTCATCACGTTTCAAGGCGAGAACGGCAACTTGTCCCAAAGCCCGTACGAATTCAAACCGCGCGGTCAAAGCGGCAAATACATTTCCGAACTCGTGCCCAATCTCGCCGCGCTCGCGGATGAACTTTGTTTCATTCATTCAATGACGGCGAAGAGCAACACGCACGGCCCCGGCGAAAACCAGATGAGCACCGGCTTCACGCTCGATGGTTTTCCGAGCATGGGCGCGTGGATTTCGTACGCACTCGGCACGGAAGCGGATGATTTGCCGGCGTTCGTTGCGATTCCCGATCCGCGCGGCGTGCCGCAAACCGGGCCGAACAATTGGTCCGCGGGCTTTCTGCCGGCGGTTTTTCAAGGCACCGCGTTCAATGCCGACAAGCCGATTCCCAACCTCGCCACGCCCAAGGAAATCAGCGCGACAGCCGACCGCTCGACGCGCGAGTTTTTGAAATTCCTGAATGGCGAACATCTCCGCAAAAATCCCGGCGACACGGAATTGAGCGCGCGCATCGCCAGCTACGAACTCGCGGCGAAGATGCAACTGCGCGCCGCCGAAGTCAGCGATCTTTCCGGCGAGAGCGCCGCCACGAAGGAATTGTACGGTGTGAACGATGCGAACAAAGTAAAGGCGGCGTTTGGACGCAACTGCATTCTTGCGCGGCGGCTGCTCGAACGCGGCGTACGCTTCGTGCAACTTTTCAATGGTTCGTATGCGATGGGCGAAGGTGTCGGCAATTGGGACGGACACAAAACGCTCAAGCAACAGTACGACGTGCATGGGCCGATCCTCGATCAGCCGGCGGCCGCGCTGCTGAAGGATTTGAAGGCGCGCGGGCTGTTGAGCGACACGCTGGTTGTGTGGGTCACGGAGTTCGGGCGCATGCCGACGTTCCAGAAAGGCGCCAGCGGGCGAGATCATAATCCGAAAGGGTTCACAACGTGGTTGACCGGCGCGGGTGTCAAACGTGCGTTCAGCTACGGCGCGACGGATGAATTTGGCTATCAAGCAGTCGAAAACGTGGCGACGATTTACGACCTGCACGCCACGATCCTCCATTTGCTCGGGCTTGATCACGAACGGCTGACTTTTTATCACAACGGCACGGAGCGCCGGCTGACCGACGTGCATGGCGAAGTGATCCGAGAAATCCTGGCGTGAGTGGCCGGGAGCATTTCATCGGCAAAGTGATTTGAAATTGCGAATGTGGTTCTGATGAACCCGAAAAGCTAAGTTGAGTGGGTAGGATTGATCAAATTCTGCATGGGGCACAGGCGACTTGGTCTTCGGGCGGGACCAACTTCGGCGAGATCGAGTTTCGCCAGCCCAAGACCGCGTCCAGCAGCGGTTTGTGTTT
>JACPZS010000188.1 GCA_016195385.1 Verrucomicrobiota bacterium | reverse complement strand
TCACCATGATCGCTCCCAGCCCCGATTGGTTCACCGGTGTGCATGGCTTGAGTCTCATCGAGAACGGCCAATGGGTGGATCAGAAAGTCGTTGTGCTCGATCTTTACGACGCCGGCACGGACAGCGGCGTGACCTACAGCTCGCTCGACGCCGACACCCAGCCGCGCGAAGTCATTCGCAAAATCACCGGATTCCCAGCCTTGGTGAATGGTCAGCTAGTTCCATTTGGTACCTTCACGTTCACTCGGCGTTAGCCGCGTGACGATTGGTTGTAAGGACTCTCGCGAAGAAACGACCAACCCCCGCACGACGCAACAGCGATTGAACAAACCAAATCCGAAGCCATGAACGATAGCCTCGAAATCAAAATGCCCCCGAGCCGGCGGATGCCGATGTCACCACAGGAGGAAGACCTCATGCAGCAGCATCTCCGCGACGAACATCTGCCCGAAGCTGTGATGCCGGCGTGCTCGATCAACAAAGTCCTCAAGGGCCAGAAGGCGCTCGTGACGGGCGCGAACTCCGGCATCGGCCAGGCGGTGGCACTGGCGCTTGCGCACGCCGGAGCGGACGTGGTGGTGAATTATGTCTCGCGCCCGGAAGCAGCCGAAGCAGTGGTGAAGGAGGCCATGCGCTGTGGGGCAAACGTCTATGCTCATAAGGCGAACGTCGCCAACGAAAGTGAAGTGCAGGCGATGTTCAAGAAGATGATCCAGGAGTTCGGCACCATCGACATCCTCGTCAACAATGCCGGTCTCCAGAAGGACGCGCCCATCGACCAGATGACGCTGGCCGACTGGCAGTTCGTCCTCGATGTGAATCTCACGGGCCAGTTCCTTTGCTCTCGCGAGGCCATCCGCGAGTTCAAGCGGCGTGGTGTTCGCAAGGAAGTTTCGTGCGCCGCTGGCAAAATCATTTGCATGAGCAGTGTCCACGAAGTCATCCCGTGGGCGGGCCACGTCAACTACGCCGCGAGCAAAGGCGGCGTGATGCTGATGATGAAAAGCATCGCCCAGGAAGTTGCACCGCACCGCATCCGCGTGAACTCCGTCTGCCCCGGCGCCGTCCGCACTCCCATCAACATGGAGGCCTGGGGCACGCCTGAAGCGTATCGCGAATTGATGAAGCTAATTCCCTACAAGCGCATCGGCGAACCGGACGACATCGGCCGCGCCGCCGTCTGGCTGGCCAGCGACGATTCCGACTACATCCACGGCACAAGCATCTTCGTCGATGGCGGCATGACGCTTTATCCCGGCTTCGAGACCGGCGGCTGATGCGAGGTGTGAAGTGAGAGAGGCGAAGTGCGAAATCGTTCCTCCTTCGAACCAGACCTGTGTTCAAACCGAATTGACAGCCAACGGAAGACCTATGACCTCACCCCTCTCACGTAAGACCTCTCACCTCACCAAAGAGTGGCTTGAAGCCGACGGCCTCGGCGGCTTCGCCAGTGGCAATGCCACCGGCATCCGCACACGGCGGTATCACGCGCTCCTGCTCACCGCGACCACCCCGCCAACCGGACGTGTCGTGCTAGTGAACGGATTCGATGCGTGGGTGGAAACGGCTAACGGAACCTTCTCGCTCTCGTCGCAATGCTACGCACCCGATGTCATCGGCGGCGACGGCGCGCAGCGCATTGAAGCCTTCGGCTGGGAACCGTGGCCACATTGGATTTTCAAACTGGAGGATGGCACACGCATCGAACTGGAAATCTTCGCGGTCAAAGGCGAGCCGATGACGTGTCTCTCTTGGAAGTTGCTCGGGCCGCGCAAGGACGTGAAGCTTCACGTCCGCCCGTTCCTGTCCGGTCGCGATTACCATTCCTTGCACAAAAATAATCCAGCCTTCCGCTTCGACGCCGAGGTGAAGCCCGATCGCGTCTCGTGGCAGCCTTACAACAACGTGGCTGGAGTGACCGCACTCACCAACGGCGGCTACGTTTACAACCCGCACTGGTATCACAACTTTCTTTACGAAGAGGAACGCGCGCGTGGATTGGACTGCGTGGAAGACCTCGCCGCACCCGGCGTGCTCTCCTGGAATCTTGCCAACGGCAAAGCCGCTCTCGTGCTCACCACCAAGGAACATGCAGCCGCATCGTTGCCGGCAAGTGTGAAGCCGGTCGAGCTGCTGAACAAGCTTCGCGCCATCGAGCAAAAGCGCCGCGACCAGTTCTCTTCGCGGCTTCACCGCGCCGCCGACGCCTACATCGTCCAACGCGCCGGAACGTCGAATTCTGATTCGGTGCGTTCCAAGACCATCATCGCCGGCTATCCGTGGTTCACCGATTGGGGCCGCGACACGTTGATTGCTCTTCGCGGCTTGTGTCTTGCCACCGGACGGCTCGACGAAGCGCGGGAGATTTTGCTCACCTGGGCGGGTGCTGTTTCTGAAGGCATGTTGCCGAACCGGTTCCCCGATCGGGGCGGGCAGCCTGAGTTCAACGCCGTCGATGCCTCGCTCTGGTTCGTCATCGCGGTGCATGAGTTCCTACAGGCCGCCCAGAAGGAACGCCTCGCTCTCAACGGCAACCGGAAGAAACTGCTCGCCGCCGTCGAAGCCATTCTCGACGGCTATAGTCGCGGCACGCGCTTCGGCATCCGCCCCGACACGGACGGTCTGCTCGCGTGCGGCGTGCCCGGTGTGCAACTCACCTGGATGGACGCGAAAGTCGGCGACTGGGTGGTGACTCCACGCATCGGCAAGCCGGTCGAGGTGCAGACGCTGTGGCTCAACGCACTGTGGATCGCAAGTCAGCACCACGACCGTTGGAAGGAACCGCTGCACCGCGGACTAGATTCGTTCCAAGCCCGCTTCTGGAACGCCGAACGCAAGATGCTCTACGACGTCGTCGATGTGAACCACCAGCCCGGCACCGTCGATGCATCGTTCCGTCCGAACCAGATCTTCGCAGTCGGTGGGCTGCCCCTGCGTCTCATCGCAGACAACCGGGCGTTCCTCATCGTCGAAGCGGTGAAGGATCATCTCTGGACGCCGCTGGGCCTCCGCTCGCTCGCGCCCGGCGAATCCGGCTACGCGCCGCGTTATCAGGGCGGCGTTCACGAGCGCGACGGCGCCTATCATCAAGGCACGGTCTGGCCGTGGCTGATTGGCGCGTTCGTTGATGCGTGGACTTGGATCCACAAGCGCACACCCGCGGCTATTCACGAGGCGCGGCGTGTTTACCTTCAGCCGCTTCTTGATCACCTCGAAACCGCAGGCCTCGGTCATATCAGCGAGATCGCGGACGCCGAGGCGCCCCACACGCCGCGCGGTTGTCCCTGGCAGGCGTGGTCCGTCGGCGAGGCGTTGTGGCTCGACCGCGTGGTTCTCGCCGAGCCCAGCAAGTCCGCTCGGCCCGTCAAACCCATGCGCAAATCCACTCCGACTCTCGCCCTCGCGACGGCCTAAACCCCACGGAACTCTTTGAACGAATGAAAACCGAACTCACCGAACAGCAACGCCTCCACGAAGACAAAACCGGCCAGCACGAATGGAAACGCTGGGGACCTTATCTCTCCGAACGCCAGTGGGGCACCGTGCGCGAGGATTACTCGGCGCACGGCAATGCGTGGGAATATCTTCCACACGACCATGCCCGCAGCCGCGCGTATCGTTGGGGCGAGGATGGAATTGCCGGCATCAGCGATGACCAATCGCGCCTGTGTCTCTCGCTGGCGCTCTGGAACGGCAAAGACCCGATTCTCAAGGAACGCATCTTTGGCCTCACGAACAGCGAGGGCAATCACGGCGAAGACGCGAAGGAGCTTTACTACTACCTGGACGCTACGCCGACGCATTCCTACTTGAAGATGCTCTACAAGTACCCGCAGCTGGAATTCCCTTACGCACAGCTTGTGGAGGAGAATCGGCGTCGTGGCAAGGACGCGCCGGAATTTGAACTGCTCGACACCGGCATCTTCGACGACGACCGCTACTTCGATGTGTTCGTCGAATACGCCAAGGCTGGACCGGATGACATCCTCATGCTCCTCACCGTCCACAATCGCGGGCTGGAAACGGCGACGATTCATCTGTTACCGCAACTATGGTTCCGCAACACATGGTCGTGGAAGGACGGCGTGAAGAAGCCCGAACTGGCTGCAACGAACGACGGCGCCGTCGCGGCGCAGCATGCCGAACTCGGCCAGTACCGACTCTACTGCGAAGGCAAACCCGAACTCCTGTTCTGCGACAACGAGACGAATGCACGCCGCCTCTACGCCCGGCATGAAGCCAGGGGTCACTTCAAGGATGCTTTCCACGACTACTTCGTCGCTGGAAACAAGGCGGCAGTGAATCCTCAGCAAACCGGCACGAAGGCGGCGGCGCATTTCGAACTGACCGTCGTGGCGGGCGGTTCTGCAAACATTCGCCTGCGCCTCACCAAAGTAGGGCAGGCTTCCAGCCTGCCCAGCGAGCGCGTCAGCACGAGCGGTCCCGCCTCGCTTCGCTCGGCGCGGGCAGGCTGGAAGCCTGCCCTACCTTTCGCCGACTTTGACACCTTCCTCGCCCAGCGCCGGCAAGAAGCCGACGAGTTCTACGCCGAGTTGCAGAAGGACATCACCGATGCCGACGCACGGCTCGTCCAGCGCCAGGCGTTCGCGGGGATGATTTGGTCGAAACAGTTCTTTTACTACGACGTGCCGGACTGGATCAAAGGCGACGCCAACCAGCCGCCGCCTCCCGGCGAACGTAAACACGGACGCAACCGCGAATGGTCGCACCTCAACAACGCCGACATCATCTCGATGCCCGACAAATGGGAATATCCTTGGTATGCCGCGTGGGATCTCGCCTTCCACTGCATCCCGCTGGCGATGGTCGATGCTGAGTTCGCCAAGAGCCAGCTCGTGCTGCTCACACGCGAATGGTACATGCACCCGAACGGACAGCTTCCCGCCTACGAGTGGGCCTTCGGCGACGTGAATCCACCCGTTCACGCGTGGGCGACGTGGCGCGTCTTCCAGATGGATCGCAAACAGCGCCGCGCGACAAATCCTGACGATCCCGGCGACCTCGCCTTCCTTGAACGCGTCTTCCACAAGCTCATGCTCAACTTCACCTGGTGGGTGAACCGCAAAGACACACAGGGCCGGAACATCTTTCAGGGCGGCTTCCTCGGCCTCGACAACATCGGTTGCTTCGACCGCAGCGCGCCGTTGCCGACCGGCGGCTTCATCAACCAGGCCGACGGCACGAGCTGGATGGCGATGTATTCGCTTAACCTCATGCGCATCGCGCTCGAACTCGCGCGGCACAACAAAGTCTATGAGGACATCGCGACGAAATTCTTCGAGCACTTCCTGCACATCGCCGAAGCGATGAACAACATCGGCGACGAAGGCATCGGCCTCTGGGACGAGCAGGACGAATTTTACTACGACGTGCTCAACCTGCCCAGCGGCCAGAGCACGCCGCTCAAGGTCCGGTCGCTCGTCGGCTTGATCCCGCTCTTCGCGGTGGAAGTCCTGGGATCTTCCCTGCTGGACGAAGTGCCGCAATTCAAGGAACGCCTCGAATGGTTCCTCAACTACCGTCCCGACCTGGCCAATCTCGTCTCGCGCTGGAATGAGCCGGGCATGAAGCAGCGCCACCTGCTTTCGCTCCTGCGCGGCCATCGCATGAAATGTCTGCTGCGCCGGATGCTCGACGAGACGGAGTTCCTCAGCGACTTCGGTGTGCGCGCCATTTCGCGTCATCACTTCGATCACCCATATGAGTTTCACGCCAACGGCACCACGATAAGCGTCGGCTACCAGCCGGCCGAATCGAACTCCGGCTTATTCGGCGGCAACTCCAACTGGCGCGGTCCGATCTGGATGCCGGTGAATTATCTCCTCATCGAAAGCCTGCAAAAGTTCCACCACTACTATGGCGACGATTTCAAAGTCGAATGTCCCACCGGCTCCGGCCAGTTCATGACCATCGCCGAAGTCGCCGACGAACTCTCTCGCCGCCTCGCTCGCTTGTTCCTGAAAGGCGACGACGGCCAGCGCCCCGTGTTGAAATATCACCCGAAGCTCGCGACTGACCCGCATTTCAAAGACTACGTGCTTTTCCACGAATACTTCCACGGCGACAACGGCCGCGGCGTCGGCGCGAGCCACCAGACGGGCTGGACGGGACTCATCGCGAAGCTGCTCCAACCGAGCACGACGACGGCTGGAAGGGAGCGCGGCGTTCACGCCGCTTCAAGGTCCGCTCAGAAGCGGCGCTCCAAGAAGTCATTGCCCCTGGAAATGGCGACCGCTGATGCGACCTGAAGGTCGCGCTCCATCGCCCATGTTCTCCGCCCTCCGCCAACACTGGCCAGAATACCTCATCGAAGCGTGGGCGCTGGGCACGTTCATGGTTTCTGCCGTGCTGTTCACGGCGTTGCTGGAATATCCCGGCTCACCTGTCCATCAACTGATTCCGAACGGAAGGGCGCGCCGCGCGCTCATTGGCTTGGCGATGGGCCTGACGGCTGTCGCCCTCATCTACTCACCCTGGGGGCAGCGGTCGGGAACACACATGAATCCCGCAACCACCTTGACCTTTCTGCGCCTCGGCAAGGTCATGCCGTGGGACGCCGCGTTCTACATCGCGGCACAGTTCGTCGGCGGAGTCTGTGGTGTGCTTTTCTCGAAGCTGCTGCTCGGATCCATCATCGCCCATCCTTCCGTGGGTTACGTGACGACGGTTCCCGGTCCGGCGGGAGCCGACGTCGCATTCATCGCCGAGTCGGCCATCGCCTGCGGCATGATGTTGATGGTGCTCTTCGTCACCAACACCCCGAGGCTCGCGCGTTTCACCGGTTTGTTCGCTGGTGCGCTCGTTTGCCTCTACATCACCTTCGAGGCACCGCTCTCCGGCATGAGCATCAACCCTGCGCGCACGTTCGCCTCGGCACTGCCGGGCAGCATCTGGACCGGCGGCTGGATTTACTTCACCGCGCCGGTTCTCGGCATGTTGCTCGCTGCCCAGGCTTATCGCGGCGTCAGCAATTCGTCTCCTCGCGCCTGCCCGAAGCTTCACCATGGCACGAAGCAGCGCTGCATCTTCTGCGGATATGAGCCACGCAAGCGTGATGCTGACGTAGGGCAACACTCCGTGGAGCCGTAGTTTGCCGAGGGTGCGCCAAAAGGGAAGATGCCCGCTCCGCTCGAACCTGGGCGATTGAGAGGGCTGAAGGCCCGAAAGAAAATAGCCCAGGGCAAGCGCAGTGAAACGAGCGCCGCCCTGAGTTGATGAATCAAGTGAGTTTAAGCCCTGAAAGGGCGAAAGAAACTCGTTAACCGTTCTTCACAGTTCCGTCATCAAGCAGAACGCGGAAACCCACATCGCGCAGACCGCAGGCGTTAAGCAATTCTCTGCCTTTCTCAATTAACCTGCCTTGGTCGTCTCCGACTTCGATGAAACACCCGTTCTTGAGTTCCTTTGTCTGTGCGGACGAGGCAAAGCCTGAATTGCTCGGATGCACGAAGTTCGGAATCCTCGGAAGCGCTTTGCCCTGTTGGATAATCCAGTTCGCGATGACAATGGGTATTTGGTACGAATAACTGACTGACTCGCGAACATTTCCAATTTGGACCTCCCTCGCTCGATTCGTCTGACGCCTTCGTTGTTGAGCGAGATACGCCGATTGATTCACCTGCGATTCAGTTGTTTCAGAGTGCTCTTTCTTCGCCAGCGCGCCGTTGGACGATGCCGTATCAGCATTGTTACGCGCCGTTAGATGCGCAATGGACTTTTCCTCAGATTCCGTCAGAGGGAGCGCAAGCTTGCGTTTCAGGTATGCCTTCGTCGCAAGTCTCGCTTGCCGGTTTGAAACCACCGAGTTGGCAACCATGCACACGTTCTCCCATTCACGGTTCTTCTTGCTCCAGTTGACTGCACTCAGGTCGGCCAAGCGGTTTTTCCAATCCGATGGGAATTGTTTCATGACCTCAGCACCCAAACCACCGAGCGCGCGTAGAACAACGGAGTGCGTTGAGATATTCTCTTGGCGTAACTCGATTGGACGGATTCCATTCTTCACCCTCTGCCAATCGGGCATGAATCGGGAGACGGTTGTCCAGTAATCAACGCCGGTTATGACCAGTTCATTGAAGAACGCATCATCGCTGTTCCGCTTGTCCGCCAACAGTTCCTGATTGGCGTCGTAAAGCGAGGACAGGGTAAACATTTTCTCCGAACGTGCAGGCAGAGAAACATTGTCCTTGTCCACCATGCCTTGAAATGCCGGTACACTTTCGCAGACTTCCAAAGTCACTTTTGCCAGGATGTCTCGTTGGTCAAAAAGGATGTCGAGCGACTTGGCCGTTTTCACCACGTAACGGTTCAGGTCAGAGAACATCTGCTGGACACGCTGTTTGCTTTCGTACGGAAAAAGCAGCACCGAAATGGATTCCTCCCGGAGGGCAGGATTTTCCTTGATTGCCTGTGCAATTGCCGCGCATCGGTGTTGCCCGTCATTGATGACGAAATTCGCCTCCTCCAAATCCATCTCCAGAAAACCAAGCCCGTCGGAACTGACCGGCTCGAAGCGGACCTTGCACTTGTACGAGGCTGTGATTGAGGAGAAGAGGTAACCGTCCTCATTGTCCAAGACGTACCTGGCAATATCCGGTATCCGCTTCTTGTTGAGGACGCGCTGCTCTCGGTCCTCCGCTGTAAACTCAATCCAGTCAGTGAACGTGAACATTTTGGGGATTGAGCTGAGTTTCATTACGCAGGCGTAGTAGGTACGCTGCCCGATGATGGCCTCCATGGCCGGGAACTTTACTTTCGTTTTTCTTTCTGAGAGTTCTGGCTTGTTATTACCGCTTCAGAGCGAACATCGCTCACACGGCGTTTTTCCGAACTCAACGGTGAGATTTTTAGACAGAGCGAACCGGCTGTCCAGCGCTGCGTTGAAAGATTCTGTCGCCCTTTCAGGGCTTAGAAATTTTGTGGACGGTTGACCCAGGGCGTCGCTCGCAGACTCGCTTTGCCCTGGGCTATTTTCTTTCGGGCTTTCAGCCCTTCCGACTGAGCACGCCGCCCAGACACGCAAGCGTGTAAGGATTTTTACCCTACCCCGACCAACTCTCGCATGAACGATCACTACGACGTCATCATTATCGGCACCGGCGCGGGCGGCGGGACGCTGCTGAACAAACTAGCACCGAGCGGCAAGCGCATTCTTGTGCTGGAGCGCGGTCCGTTCCTGCCGCGCGAGAAGGAGAATTGGGACACCAAGATTGCCTTCAACACCACGCGCTACTTCGGGCCGGAGGTCTGGTATGACAAGAACGGCGGCGAGGTGCGCGCCGGCATGTGCTACCACGTTGGTGGAAATACGAAGCTCTATGGGGCGGCGCTGTTTCGGCTGCGGGAACGCGACTTCGAGAAGGTGCAACACGTTGGAGGAATTTCGCCCGAATGGCCGCTCAAGTATCGCGAGTTCGAGCCTTACTACGCCGAGGCCGAGAAATTGTATCAAGTCCACGGCAAGAGCGGCCTCGATCCCACCGAACCGCCGCGCAGCGGTGAGTTCCCGTATCCGGCGATGAGCCACGAGCCGCGTATCCAGGAGGTCGCGGACAATCTCGCCTCGCGCGGACTCAAGCCGTGCTACACGCCGCTCGGCATTCGTATCAATGAGGCCCAAAAGTATCTCAGCCAGTGCATCCGCTGCTCGACCTGCGACGGATATCCGTGTCTCGTCCACGCGAAGTCGGACGCGGAAGTTGCTGGCGTGCGACCGGTGATGGGTCTGGAGAACGTCACACTTCTCACCGAAACGAAGGTCGAGCGCCTGCTCACGAGCCCGTCCGGGCGCGAAATCACCGGCGTCCAAGCGGTGGTCGATGGCGACCGGGTGACGTTCACCGCCGATGTCGTCGTGGTGGCGTGCGGCTCCATCAATTCAGCAGCGCTGCTGTTGAAATCCGCCAACGATCAACATCCAAACGGGCTGGCGAATTCCTCCGGCATGGTCGGGCGCAATCTGATGAAGCACATTCTCGGCTCGCTCATTGGCGTTTCGTCGTTCAAGGCGAACCCGACGAAGTTTCAGAAAACGCTCTCGCTCTTCGATTACTACTGGGGCGATGCAGACTTCCCGTATCCGATGGGCCAGGTGCAAATGCTGGGCAAGGTTGACCGCGAATCATTGGAAGGCAGCGAGTCCATTTACGCGCCGCTCGACATCGACTTCGTGGCAAAACATTCGCTCGACTGGTGGCTCACCAGCGAAGACCTCCCCGACCCGGACAACCGCATCACGCTCAACCGCGACGGCCATATCGTCGTGGACTACACGGAGAACAACACGCCCGCCTTCGACCGGCTCATGGCGAAGTGGACGGAGACGCTCAAGAGCATCGGTTGCGGCTGCCACATTCTGCCCAACGGAAAGTATTTCAACGCCGGCACGGTGACGACGTTCACCATGAAACTCGGCATCAATGGATTGGGCCACCAAGTCGGCACTTGTCGCTTCGGCGAAGACGCGAAGACCAACGTGCTCGACCTGAACTGCAAAGCCCATGACCTCGATAATCTCTACGTGGTGGACGGCAGCTTCATGGTGTCGAGCGCAGCGGTAAACCCGACGCTTACGATCATCGCGAACTCGCTCCGTGTCGGCGACCATCTGCTCGAACGCCTCGGAGCGCGGACAGCGTTCGCCGCGAGTTCGGCCCGATCGAACGAAACCTTGAAAATCCCGGCCATGCCTAGATTGATGGAATTTGCGAGGTGACACCCAAGCCGGCGGCTTGTCTTTTTCAGTGTAAGGAATCTCTGCTTCCTTCGACCAATCTCCAACGGCGCAGTCGTTTTGCCTGCGCCATTGAAATTGGACGCGATGAATTTTCTTCATCACGCAAGTTTCGGAATCGGCGTGCTGGATGTGCTGGTGATCGTTTTCGGCGTCGCTTGCGGACTGGTGCGATTTTTTCATGCCGAGCTTCGGGCGGCGCGCGGCACGGATGCCGAGGACGACCGCAAACGCCTCCGGCATGTGCTTGGCTATTACATTTTGCTGGGTTTGGAATTTCTGATCGCGGCGGACATCATTGACACGCTGATGAAACCCAGCGTGCAGGATTTGATCGTGCTTGGCGCAATTGTGTTAATCCGCACCATCATCAGCTACTCGCTCAATGCGGAGTTGAAGTCAGAGCATCAAACGAAAGCCACCCCGCCATGATCGCCGCTGTATTTTTGATTTTGCTTGGTGCTTATCTGGCTTGCGGGCTGGTCTTCGCCATCCCATTCGCTTTGGTTGGCGTGAAGAAGATTGACCCACACGCGGCGCACGGGAGTTGGGGATTTCGGCTGCTCCTCATTCCCGGCACAATGGCGTTTTGGCCGTTGCTTCTCCGACGTTGGGCCACTGGCACGAAAGAACCGCCCGAAGAATGCACCGAGCATCGTCGTCTTGCTCGTAGCAGCCGACGTGAGGAGGCTCATTCTAAAACTGAAAAACGTCAGAGCCTCCTCACGTCGGCTGCTACAAAAGGAAAAGTATGATTCGTCCGTTGCGCCAACGACATCGCCGCATGGTTATCGTGCTTGGTGTTCTTCTGCCGGTTGCGTTCGCCGTCGGCATCGCGGCGCACAAGCCCGTGCCGGGCATGACTTCATTGCCGAAGGAATTGGTCGTGTCGCCGCAACAATTCGCAGTCACCGAATGGGAACGCGCCGACCTTTTCACGAAGACGCCGATTCAAGTTCGGCTGCTTCGCGAGAGTACCGGCACGGGCCGTTTCGCGGTGGAGTTTTCCGCAGCGAAAGATTTCGTGAAGCCGGATTTGATTGTCTATTGGGTCGCTGGCAGTCCGAACCTCACCGATAAGTTGCCGGACAACGCGCGCTTGCTCGGCGCGTTTACCTCATCCGTGGCGCTGCCGTTGTCGCCAGACGCCGCGCCGGGCAGCGGCGTGCTCGTCCTTTACAGTTTGGCAGACCAGGAAGTCGTCGAAGTGTCGAAGCCGTTCGCGCTTCAAAAGCCGTAAGCCTATGGGAGTCGAATACATCTCAGTTCAGTGGAATCGCCAGAAGAAATTCTACGACGCCGTGTTGATCGGCGGCGTGGCGGCGCATCTCGCGATCTTCGGTGTGCTGACCAAGATTCTGTTCCGGCACGTCACCGACGAAATCATGCTCATGCGCGCGTTCGGAACGGCGGCATTTCTTTTGTTGCATGTTATTCTCTGCATTGGGCCGCTGTGCCGGTTGAATCCGAAATTCCTGCCAATGCTCTACAACCGCCGTCACGCCGGGGTAACGATGTTCACGCTTGGCTTGGTTCACGCGGCCTTGGTCGTCATCGCTTACCACGCAGGCGGTGACACCAATCCCATCCTGAGCATCTTCAAAGGCAGTCCGCTCGCCGGATCAATTTCCGGCGTCCCGTTCCAACCATTCGGCTTCTTCGCGCTCATCATTTTGTTCCTTATGGCCGCGACGAGCCACGATTTCTGGCTCGCGAATTTGAGCGCGCCCATTTGGAAATCGCTGCACATGCTGGTGTATGTCGCGTATGCGCTGCTCGTGCTGCATGTCACTTTTGGCGTCCTGCAAGGCGAGGGCAGCCCGCTTTACGTCGTCGCGACGGCACTTGGGCTGTTGACTGTGCTTGGATTGCACATCACGGCGGCCCGTAGAGAAACTGCTGCCGACCGCGAGATGCAGTCCGTCGGTTCTGACGATTTCGTTGACGCCTGTGCCGTTGCCGACATCCCTGAAAATCGCGCCCGCATCGTTTGCCTTTCCGGCGAGCGCGTAGCGATTTTCAAATACGACGGGAAAATCTCCGCCGTCTCGAACGTCTGCCAACACCAGAACGGCCCGCTCGGCGAAGGCAAAATTGTTTTTGGCTGCATCATTTGCCCGTGGCATGGCTACCAATATGTGCCGGAGACAGGCGCATCTCCGCCGCCGTTCGTCGAGAGAGTCCCCACATTCAACGTGCGTGTGAAGAATGGCCGGGTGTTCGTTCATCCTAAACCCAATTTCACTGGCACGCGCGCCGAGCCGGCTCGCATCGCCAAATGAAAACTCCAGCTTCAATCGGCGCGTTGCGGCTTAGGCGCATTTTGGAGACTTCTCTCTACGCGGACGATCTTGACCAGGCCGAGGCATTTTACAAATCGGTACTCGGACTCAATCTTTTTGCGAAGGAGGAAGGTCGCCACCTGTTTTTCAAGTTCGGCGATCAAATGTTGTTAATTTTCAATCCCGTCAAGACGATTGAAGAATCGGAAGTCGCGCCACATGGCGCTCGCGGCCCAGGCCACGTCGCGTTCACAGTGTCCATGTCCGAAATGGATGGGTGGATAGAGGAATTGAAGGGAAAGGGAGTCGCAATCGAGAAGGATGTGCAGTGGCCGAAAGGGGGGCGCTCGCTCTATTTCCGCGACCCAGCAGGAAACTGTCTTGAGCTTGCTTCGCCTCTCGTTTGGGGAATTGAGGACGGCAGCAGTCCCTCAAAAACTCCATGAACCAACCCGACGAATTCTACATCGGCTGGGAAGCCAAAGCAGCGCCGGGCATCGCCAAAACGGTGCGCAAGGCCGTCGTCGTTGTGCTGACGCTAGCGTTGCTCGCGCCGGTCGTCCTCGCAGTTTCGCAACGCATGATTGGCGCGAGCGTGTTCGAGTGGGGCAACCACAAAAACTTTTCCGGCATC
>JACPZS010000185.1 GCA_016195385.1 Verrucomicrobiota bacterium | reverse complement strand
GGGGCGTTCCGCACTGAATAGCTCCAATAATAGGGAAGGCGATCGATATAGAGGCGGTTGATGTAGTCTTTCCAAAAGCGCGACTCGCGCGCAACCGGTTCCAGGTCATGCGCGGTGGGCAACTGTCCAGTTCGGCGTTCGGCAGGATACCAGATTGTGATCGGGAACGAGCTATTGGTTGAGATACGGTAACGGTTGCGGCGAGTTTCATCCTTGATCGTTCGGTCCATGATCCCCACTGCATACGGCCCCGAAGGCTCGTGTTGCGGGGCAACGAATGTGGTGGCCGGTGTCCGGTAAAATCGTTGGGCTGACACCTTTGCCGCCGGGTCAATGAAGGTTAATTGGTTCGTCGCTGCGTTCGTTCGCACCAACCAAGTGAGCGGAGTCCAATCGACGAGGTTGGATGAGACTTCCACCGGATATATGTCAAAGTCATTTTGGAAACGGTTGCTAACGCCAAGACCGGGAGTGAACCCGCCTCCCAATGTCAGCGAGACCACTCCTCCTGGCGAGATCTGCACGGCATCAAAACGGTGCGGCAGCATTTCCGTAACATCACACACCGTGGCCGTGACGTTAATAGCTGCTCCCAGAACCATCCCGCCCGTCGGATTGCTCAACACAACCTTGAACTGTTCATCCTTTTCTGCCACACCGTCGTTGAGGATCGGCACGGTGAAGGACTTGCTCATTTCTCCCGGCGCAAATGCCAACGTACCTTTTGTCTCGGTGTAATCGCTGCCGGCAGTGGCTGTGCCGTTCGTCGTCGTGTAGTCCACCGTGAACGCGTCCAACTGAACATCGTTGCCCCGCATGACCGTCAACTGGACCGCTCCCTCGGGTTCATGAACCCAAAGCTGGTTGACCGTGAACTGCACGCCCGGGTCATTGTCGATGATGGTGATCCTTGCGGAGAAACGGGTTCCCAGCACATCGCCGGTCGCGTTGCTTAACTTGAAAGTAAATTTCTCATCCGGTTCTTTGACGCCATCGTTGAGAATCGGAATGGTGACGAGCTTGAGCTTCTCATCGGCCGTGAAACTCAACGTGCCGCTGGTCTCGATGTAGTCCGTTCCCGGTTTCGCCGTCCCCGCCGCCGTCGTGTAGTCCACGGTCGCGGCCATGTTCTCGTCCGGTCCGCGCACAACGCCCACCACCACGAACCCGGTTCCTTCTCCCGCCCAATACTGAGCGAACTCAAATTGGATTCCAGTGTCGTTGTCTTGAATGGAAACGGTCGTGGAAACACGCGATCCGAGGACCGCATTCGACGAGGGGTTCGCTAGGGTGACGGAAAACGTCTCGGTCGCTTCGCTCATGTCGTCGTTCAAAATGGCGATCCGAATGACTTGGTTGGTTTGGCCCGCCGCAAAAATCAGCATGCCGGAGGCAGCCGTGTAATCTTCCCCCGCCTTGGCCGAGTTGTCGGCGGTCAGAAAGTCCACAGTGACGACGGTGTCGAGATCGCCGGTGCGCACGACCGACAACAGCACTTCGCCCGCGTTCTCGGCAACGGTTGTGCTCGCCGTGCTGAACTGAATGGAACTGACGGCGAGTGCTGGCGTCATCGGGGCAAGCAGCGACAGCGTGACGAGGGTGATTTTGATGATGGCTCCATTTGGGGCTGGCCATGATCCAGGAGTCGAGCGAGTTGTTTCGATTGAGTTCATAGTGCTTGAACGTGTTCTATCCTGAGAACGGAACGAGACGAGCGGATTTAACAAACATTTTTCGTCGCCTGAGGCTTTTCAAAAAACCGGCACTAGGTAGGCGGACAATCCTCTGCCCGCCGTCCATTTGTAAAAAATGATAAGCGCACATTGGGTGCGCACGGTTAGTGATTCGATTTGCCAGCACCGTCAAAAGTTCTTCGTCGCCAGCGTCAGATTTTTTGTTAAACTCCGGCTTATTCACCCGTTTTCAGAGTGGGTGTTGTGCATGTCTGCAGAAACAGAGAGTTCACTAGCGACGCGACCGAGCCTGCTGGCGCGGTTGAAGGATTGGAGTCAGCAGACGGCCTGGCGCGAGTTCGACCATGATTACGCGCCGCTGCTTCGGAACGTGGCGCGCAAGGCCGGTCTGTCCGATGCCGAGGCGGACGAAGTGGCACAGGAGACGTTGATCGCCGTGGCGAAGAGGATCGCAGAGTTTCAACACGCGGGAAACCGCGGCTCATTTCGAGCGTGGCTGTATCAACAAGCCCGTTGGCGGATCGCGGATCAATTCCGGGCGCGAGCGAAGGCCAGCCCTCAACCCCAGCGCCCTTCCCATCCCAAGGGAGAAAGTGGCCGGAGTCCAGGCGAGAGTGAACACGAAAACGAAGCGGACCTTTCGCTTCCATGTTCGTCAGCAGTCATCGAAACTCCAATGCCCGAAAGCGATCCCGTTTTTGAACAGCTCTGGGACGTGGAATGGGAACAGCAGCTTCTGCGAACAGCACTCGAACACGTGAGAGCCAAGGCGAGCTTGAAACAATTTCAGATGTTTGATCTGCACGTGTTGCAAGGATTGTCCGTGCGTGAAACCGCGCGAACGCTCGGAGTCAACATCGCGTCGGTTTACATGGCCAAGAGTCGCGTGGGTCGGCAGTTGCGCCACGAAATCCGGCGGCTCGAAAAAGTTTCCGAATGATGCCGTGCGCGCTCGATCACTGCCCGGACTCGCAGGCATTGCTCCATTGGGGAGAGTTTAACTTTTGCGCGTGTCCCACGCGTCGCGCAAGCCATCGCCGATGAAATTCAACGCCAGCAAAGCGAGTGTCAGCGTTGTGCCGGGAAAAATAATCAGCCACCAGTAAATACGGATGGGATTGATCTGCGACGCGCCGTCCGCGAGCAGTGATCCAAGGCTCGCTTGCGGCGCTTGGATGCCGAGGCCGAGATAGCTCAGGAATGATTCATATAAAATGATCGAAGGTACCGTCAGCGTGAGATACACGATGATGACGCCGTAAGCATTGGGCAAAATATGGCGGAACAAAATGCGCGAGTGACTCGCGCCGAGCGCGCGGCTGGCCTCGACGAACGGAAGTTGACGCAGCGAAAGCACCTGGCCGCGGACGATGCGCGCCATCGTCAGCCACGACACCGCACCCAGTCCGGCAAACAAAAAAAACAGGCGCGCCGCGCTGCCCGTATCAGCAGAAAACATTTTGGCGAGCATCGGAATTTTTCCGAGCCAGTCTTTGAGGAAGGATTCGAGCGTTGCGATGAGCACGATGACGAAGACGATCGAAGGCAGTGAGTAGAGCACATCGACGAATCGCATCATCACGCCGTCCCAGCGTCCGCCGACGTAGCCCGCCACCGCGCCCCAGGTCACGCCGATGACGAGACTGACGCCCGCGCCCACCGCGCCCACCAGCAACGAAATGCGCGCGCCATAGACAATTCGCGCCAATAGATCGCGCCCGTGGACATCGGTGCCAAACCAATGTCGCGCGTTTGGCGGCGCAAATTGTTCCTCGGAAAAAGCGAGCGGCGAATACGGCGCGAAGATCGGCCAACTGAACAGAAGCAGCAATAGACTGATCAGAAAGACGCCACCGACGAAGGCGAATCGATTGTTTTTGAACCGTCGCCACGCGCGCTGGTTGGGGCTGAAATTCTCCATTGCGCAGCCTGGGTTCGGCTACCGGGCGCTCGTGAAGGTTTCCGCCAGCGCCACCGCTTTGAGCATCGCTTTGGACTTGTTCACCGTTTCCTGGAACTCGGCTTCGGGCACGGAGTCGTTGACCCAGCCGCCGCCGGCTTGCACGTAGGCCCTGCCATCTTTGATCAATGCCGTGCGGATGGTGATGCAACAGTCGAGGTTGCCGTTGAACGAAAAATAGCCGACGCAGCCGCCGTACGGGCCGCGCGCAGTCTGCTCGAATTCGGAAATGATCTGCATCGCGCGGACTTTCGGCGCGCCAGTGAGCGTGCCCGCCGGAAAAGTCGCCCGCATCAAATCGTACGGCGTCTTGTCAAGGGAGAGCCGACCTTCGACTGCGGAGACGATGTGCATCACATGGCTGTAGCGCTCGATCACCATCAACTTTTCGGCTTTCGGTGCGCCGTGCTGTTCGAAATAACTGCGCAATTCTGGGTAACGCTCGATAGTCATAAGATCCGTCACTCGAACACTGCCATATTCGCAGACGCGCCCGATGTCGTTGCGCGCGAGGTCCACGAGCATGACGTGTTCGGCGCGTTCCTTCGAGTCAGCGAGCAATTCCTTTTCAAGCAGAGCATCCTCTTCCGGTGTTTTGCCCCGACGCCGAGTGCCAGCGATGGGACGGATTTCTACTTTACGATCTTCGCAACGGACATGAAGCTCTGGCGATGCGCCGACGAGCGAAAATCCATTCAATTCGAGCAGGAACATGTACGGCGACGGATTGATCGACCGGGCCGCGCGATAAATGTCGAGCGGCGACGCCTTGACGGGCGTGGAAAACCGCTGTGAGCCGACGACCTGGATGATGTCGCCCGCAGTGATGTATTCCTTCGACTTCAAAACGTTCGCGAGGAATTTTTCCTTCGGCGTGTTCGACTCGAATGGAATTTGCGGCACGTCGTCCGGCAAACTCACTGGCGTGTGTTCGCTCGGTTGTTCCAGCAGCGACACGAGTCGATCAATTTCGCCGATCGCGTTTTCATAGGCTTCCGCGGGGGTGACGCCATCTTCGATGATAGCGTTGACGAGGATCGTGATCGTTTGTTTGACGCGGTCGAAGATGAGCAATTGGTCGGCGATGAGAAAATACATCGTCGGCGTTTTCAGTTCATCGTGCGGCGGGCGCGGCACAATCGGCTCGATGTCATGAATGAACTCGTAACCGATGAAACCCACTGCGCCGCCGGTGAAGGGATTGGGTTCACGCGGCACGGCGAACTTCTCCATCACTTTGCCGTGTTCGACATATTCGATGCGCCCGCCGTTTTGGCGGATGATCGCGCGTGGATTGCAGCCGACGAAGGAGTAACGTCCCAGATGCTCGCCACCTTCGACCGACTCGAAAAGGAACGATTCGCCCGGCCCGCGAATTTTGCGGTACGCCGAAAGCGGGGTTTCAAAATCGGCGAGGATGCGGCGCGTGACGGGAACCAAGTTTCCCTGCGTCGCAAGTTTTAAAAATTCTTCCAGAGTTGGCTGATACATAATCGGTCACTCGCGCTGATTTAACCGGGAGAGCGTCGAATCCGCCACAGCGAAAGCAGCGTGTAAAAAGTCACCGCCACCGCGTAGGTGATAATGCCGAAGCCAATCGCGACGGGAACCAGCGACGCAGGGCTGAACAAAACCAAGCCCGCGCCGACTCCGGCGATGAGCGTTGTCTGCGTGAGCAGGCAGAATAAATACAGACCCAGATGTGTTTCAGAAAGGCGGGCAGCCATCCAAAAGCGGTACTCCGATTCGCCCAGCGAACGCATGAGCCAGGCGGATTGAAAATTCCGCGCCGCGACGAGCAGGCTCGTCGTGATGATGACAATCGCGGGCAGCGGCCAGCGCGCAAATGCCGCGCACAGAACCGCGTTGACCGCCAGGCCGCCTTTCCAGCCGAGCTTGCGCGCGAGCGGATTCGCTTCGAGTATGAGATTCGGCGTGGCGATCCAGGTGCTCAAAAAATCCATGCCGCGGGCGAAGATCAGCAGCCCGAAGTACAAATAATAGGGCGGACCACCGAATGGGAGAATCTCGTCCATCACTGCTTGCCGTAGATCGACTCCGGCGTTTCAAGCTGCGATTCGGTGACTTGAAATTGCCCGCCGCCTTCGACGGATCGGAAGAAGCACGACTTGTAGCCTTCGTGACACGCCGCGCCGATTTGTTCGACTTGAATCAAAAGCGTGTCGCCGTCGCAATCGAACGCGATGTCCTTCACGGCTTGCGTGTGACCGCTCGATTCGCCCTTCATCCAAAATTTCTGGCGCGAGCGGCTCCAGAAGTGCGTCTTACCGGTGGCGACGGTCTTCTCCAGCGACGCGCGGTTCATCCACGCCATCATCAGCACGCGGCCGGTGGCCTGCTCCTGCACGATGGCCGGGATGAGGCCATCGGAGTTGAATTTCAATTGTTCGTAAAAACTCATCCGCAAATTATGAGATTTGGCCGGGCGCAAAGTCGAATAACAAATTGCGCGCGGACAACCTCCGCCGAGGATTTTCTTCCGTCGGATGGCAAACAACTCAAAACTCAAGTGGCCACGGCGCAGTGCCGACAAGAACCTTGATAGTCACTTGACGCTCAGAACCGAACTAATTTACCGTTTTCATCCGTTGCAGAGAAATTTTTGCCTTATCGCAAGCGAGACTGATACAAACATCCGCCCGCGCGCGCATCAGGTTTCCAGTCGGCAGAACACAAACATGAACGATGGACAACCAACCCGCATTGAGGCTCAAGGCCGTGGCAAATTGCGTTTAAATGGGAGCGACTGATCATCAGGAACGAATCGCCGGACTTACCCCTGAAAAGCGCGCCTTGCTGCAACGGCGGCTGTCAAGCAAGGGCGTGTCGGGCGGCGCGCAAACCATCCGTCGGCGAACCGAATCGGATCCCAGCGTGCTCTCGTTCACGCAGCAGCAGATGTGGTTTTTGGATCAGTTGCAGCCCGGCACCGCGACCTACAACGTTCCGTTTTTCATGCGCCTGCGCGGCGCGCTCAATGTCGAGGCGCTGCAAAAAGCCATCGACGCGGTGATCGCCCGGCATCACGTACTGCGAACGGTGTTTGCCGCTCCGCAGGGCACGCCCATCCCGGTGCTGCTCAAGAAATGGCAACCGCCGCTGAAGTACGCCGACTTGCGAAGCCTCCCGGAACAAGCGCGTGAACCAGAGGCGCGACGACTGCTGGAGCAGGAAGCCGCGCGGCCATTTAATTTTGCGCGCGACTTGATGCTGCGGACAATGCTCGTGCAACTGGCCAACGAAGAATTTTTTTTCCTCCACCTCTCGCATCACGTCGCCTGGGATCTGCGCTCGCGTGAAGTGCTTTATCACGAGCTGGCCCACAACTATGCGGCGTTCAACGCCGGCCGGTCACCTTCATTGCCCGAACTGCCCATTCAATACGAAGACTACGCGCACTGGCAGCGAGAGTGGTTGCAGGCCGAGAATCTGGAGAAGCTGGTTTCGTATTGGAAACAGCAGCTCGCTGGCGCCCCGCCCAAACTGGAGTTGCCGACGGATCGACCACGTCCGCCAGTGCAATCGCTGCGAGGTGCCAAGATTCCCGCCAGCTTTCCGGCGGATCTAGCTG